>DYDC01000199.1 GCA_020718125.1 Methylacidiphilum sp.
ACTTGGAGGCGCCCCATGATGCTGCAAGCCCTCATCGCCTACGCCGAACGCGAAAAGCTCGGCGACCCGGATTTTGAAACCGTGGGCGTGCGCTGGCTCATCCCGCTCGACGGCTCTGGCAAGCTGGCCGGTGGGCCGATTCCGCTGGCAGAAAACCCAGATGCGAAGAAGCCAAGGCCAAAGCGGCTTACCCGTCCAAAGTCTGATCCAGACTTTGTTTCGCACGGCCGCTCTTACTTTCTCTGCGATAGTTTGGAGCGATGCCTTTTGTTCGTGGATGACCCTAACAAAGCTGCAAAGCGGCGAATCAACCAAGCCTATTTCATCGGGTTGTTGGACGAGGCCGCCAAATTTTGCCCCGGCGAGGCTGAACGACTCGGGGCTATTGCTCGTTTTCTTGGGGACACCGAGGAATTGGCAAAACTCCACACACAGTTCAAAGCAAACAAGGCTACTGGTGGAGACAATGCCATCTTCGCCGTCAACGGCGTGGAGCTTCTGAAATCCGAAGAACTTGCCCGCTTTTGGCGGAGCAAAAGCGCGCGCCAGCGGGCGGAGGAGGAAACGACCGAGGCCATGTGTTTAGCAACTGGGGAAGTCGGTCCGGTGTGTCGAACCACCGGGTTCATCAAGTTATTGGGTGAAGACACGAAGCTTATTTCCTTCAACAAGGAATGTCCTGCATTTGAGTCGTTTGGTTTATCTCAGGCGGCGAACGCGCCGGTGAGCATGATGGCAGAGGTTCGTTTCCGTTCGGCACTGAATTCCCTCATTGAGAGAAGCCGCGCACAGAATCTCGTGTTCGGCAACGCGATATTCTTGCATTGGAGCCGCCGGCCGATGGTCTTTGACCCGATTGATCCGGTGGTGAGCGGTGATCCCGATCTGATCGCCAAGCTGCTCGCCTCCCCGAAGGACGGACAGCAGGTCGTGGGTGTTGACCTGGACGCCTACTATTGTCTCAGCCTGTCAAATAACGGCACCCGAGTTGTTGTTCGCGACTGGCTCGAATCCACCGTTCCGCAGGTTGCAGGGGCGGTTGCGCAGTGGTTCCGGCACTTGGCCATCTGCGATACTGAAGGTGACAGAGTCCGTCGAGACTTTGGCCTATGGTCATTGCTTGCCTGCCTGATACCGAGAAAGGACGGGAAGCCGGACTTTGAGAAGCTGCCGCCGGAAATGCCAACTGAATTGCTCCACGCAATCTTGGCGGGTCGCAGCCATGATGACACTCGATCAGTTCCTTTGCCGCAGACAACCCTCGCAGCCGCCATCCGTCGCCAACTACTCGAATTCCGAAAGCCAGATGACAAGTTCGACCCGAAACTCAATCCCGCGCGCCTCGCGCTCATCAAGGCGTGCCTCATCCGATCACCCAACAACAATGAAACTGGAAAGGACTGTATGACTGAATGCCTCAACACTGAATCGCGCGACCCCGCGTATTTGTGCGGTCGCTTGTTCGCGGTCTTTGACCGCCTCCAATACCTCGCCCTCGGCGGCGTCAACGCCGGCGTGGTGGAGCGTTACTACGCCAGCGCCAGCAGCACGCCCGCGCTGGTCATGGGCCGCCTCTTCCGCAACGCGCAGTTCCATCTGGCCAAGACGGAAGGCGGGACGGCCACCAACGTGCAAAAGGATTTCGAGGCCGTCACCTGTGCGCTGGGCGACCAGTTTCCTGCCGCGCTCGATCTAGAAGACCAAGGCCGTTTCGCCCTCGGCTACTACCACCAGAAAGCAGAATACCGACGCCGCAGCGCGGAGCGAAAAGAAGCTGCCGCGCAAGCGTAAGACTCACTCACCCAAATCATCAACAAAGGACCCAAAACATGAACAATCGTTACGACTTCGTTTATCTGTTCGACTGCAAAGACGGCAACCCCAACGGCGACCCCGACGCCGCCAACGCCCCGCGCATTGATCCGCAGGACATGCACGGGCTGGTGTCGGACGTGTGCCTCAAACGCAAAGTGCGGAACTTTGTGTTGCTCGCCAAACCAGATAGTCTCAATCACCAAATCTATGTTCAGCATCACGGTGTGTTGGAGCGCGCCCACAAGGCTGCCTACGACGCACTCGGTCTTGAGGCCGTTGAAGACGCCTCCGTAGATGAAGGAGCACCGGCGGAAGAAGCAGAATCTACTCCTGCCCCCAAGAAGAAGGGGAGAGTCAAGCGTCAAGCTCCGAGCGATGTTCATAAAGCTCGAAAGTGGATCTGCGAGCGATACTATGATGTCCGCACGTTTGGTGCAGTCATGTCCACGAAGCTCTACAATGCGGGACAGGTTCGCGGACCTGTTCAAATCGCATTCTCCCGCTCCATTGATCCGATTCTTCCGCTGGACATGTGTATCACCCGCGTCGCCGTTACCAACGAGAAGCTAAAACTGACAAAGGACACCGAGTTTGGCCGCAAGAACCTCATCCCCTACGGCCTCTATCGCTGCCACGGTTTCATCAGCGCGCACTTGGCCAAGGAGACGGGCTTCAGCGACGACGACCTCGCGCTGTTCTGGCAAGCTCTCGCCCAGATGTTCGACCACGACCGTTCCGCCGCGCGCGGCACAATGGCTCCGCAGAAACTCATCGTCTTCAAGCACGCCTCGGCGCTCGGCAACGCACCGGCGCATAAGCTGTTTGAACGTGTGAACGTGAAACGCAAGGACAGTGTTGCTGCGGCCCGCGAGTTCAGCGATTACCTCGTGGACATCAAACGCGAAGGGTTGCCGAACGGCATCGAGTTGATCGAACTCCTGTGAGCGAAGCCGGACAACGAGATGACCCGCTGCCGCTCTCGCTCATCAACGACTTCCTTTACTGCCAGCGGCGGGCGGCGTTGAAGGTCGTTGAGGGCGTGCGCGGTGAGAACGTGCATACGGCGCGCGGCGACGTTGTGCATGAGCACACCGACCTCGCCGGCTACGAGGTGGTCAAGGGCGTGAAGCTGCTGCGGGCGTTGCCGGTGTGGTCGGAGCGGCTGGGCCTCAACGGCAAGTGCGACATCGTGGAGGTCCGCGCGGCGAATCTCAAAAGTGAGAGTTCAGATTTGAGATCAGCGGCGGTGGAATTGCGCCCGGTGGAGTTCAAGGCCGGCAAGAGGCGGCAGTGGGACAACGATGACGCGCAACTGTGCGCGCAGGCACTGTGTCTGGAGGAGATGTTCCAGACAAAGATCGAGCGCGGCGCGGTGTTCCACGCCGACAGCAGGCGGCGGCGCGAGGTGGAGTTCACGGCGGAGTTGCGGGCGGCGACGGAGAAGGCGGTTGCGGGCCTGCGGGCGCTCGTTGAAGAATTTGAGATTTCAGATTTGAGATCTGAGATTCCCCGGCTGCCTGCGGCGGTGTTCAGGCCGGCGTGCGAACAGTGCTCGCTGTTTGAAGCGTGTCTGCCGAAGGTCACGTCGGGACCGGCGGTGGTGGAACGCGCGGCCAAAGAATTATTTCAGATTTGAGATTTCAGATTTCAGATTTGAAGTCGAACCAGCAACCACAACACGAAAGGAGAAATGAACCATGACCTACAAACGATTCGAAGACTTGCCGGTGTGGCAGGAAGCCATCCGGCTTGCCGAGCGCGTGTTTGATCTGACGGAGAACCCGAAGTTCCCGTGCTCCCACAGCCTGCGCGACCAGATCGAGCGTTCCAGCATGTCGGTGTCCGACAACATCGCCGAGGGCTTTGAGCGCGGCACCACGAATGAGTTGCTCGCGTTCCTCTATATCGCCCGCGGCTCGGCGGGCGAGACGCGCTCGAAGCTGCGGTTCATGGAGCGCCGGCCGCGGTTCGCGCCGTTCCTGCGCGAGATCGTCGCCATCATTCCCATTGCCGAAAGCTGCTCGCGCCAGATTCGCGCGTGGGCGGAGTCGTTGCAGGAATCGCCGATCAGGGGCCAACGGCATCTGACACAGGCAGTGCGCCGCACGCAGGAGCAGAAGAAGCAGGCCGTGGCGTTCCAGAAGACGCTGCTGGCCAAGCTGCCGCCCGATCATCCGCTGCGGCGACAAGCGGAGGAGGGAGAATCTCAAATTTGAAATCTCAGATTTGAAATCAAGCGAAGCGTGGAATGAACATCCAGCAAAACACTCTCTATCTGCTCACGCCCGGCTCCTACGTCGGCCGGGACCACCTGACGTTGCAGGTGGAGGCGCCGGTCTATCCACCTGACCTGCCGCCGGACAAGCGAACACGGGAGACTGCCACTGACTGGCGCAAGCTCTCCATCCCGATCCATCATCTGGAGTCCATCTGCGTGTTCGGCGCGAGCACGATCAGCCCGCCGGCGCTCGATCTGTGTTGGAAGAACGGCGTGGCGGTCAGTTTCCTGAGCGAGAACGGCTATTTCATGGCGCGCATGACGGGCGTGGCTGACACGAGCGTGATGCTGCGCCGGGCGCAATTTCGGATGGCCGACGATGCCGCGAAAGCGACGGCGATAGCCCGTCAGATTGTCGCGGGCAAGGTGCAGAACGCGCGCAACAGCCTGTTGCGGGCTGGACGGGAGAACGACGCCGCCACGGAACGCGAGCAGCTTCAAGGCGCCACCGACAGCCTGGCACGCCAGATTCGTGAACTGGGCGAAAAGAGAAGCCTCGACATCGTCCGCGGTGCCGAAGGGATGGCAGGGCAAACCTATTTCGCGGTCTTCTCGCTGATGTTGAAACAGCAACGCGACACGTTCGCCTTCACCGTTCGCAGCCGCCGCCCGCCGCGCGACCGCGTCAACTGTCTTTTGTCGTTCCTCTATGCGCTGGTGCGGCACGACTGCGTTTCCGCGCTGACGGCGACGGGTCTCGATCCGTTCGTCGGTTTCATGCACGCCGACCGGCCCAACCGCCCGTCGCTGGCGCTGGATCTGATGGAGGAGTTTCGTCCGTGGCTGGCGGACCGGCTCGCCATCACGCTCATCAACCGGCAGCAGATCGGGCCGGAACACTTTGCCGAGCGCGAGGGTGGGGCGGTGGAGTTCACGGAGGCGGGGCGGAAAGCCGTCATCAAGGCGTATCAGGAACGAAAGCAGGAGACGATTTCCCATCCATTGCTCGAACAGAATCTGCGGATTGGCCAAATGCCGTTCATTCAGGCGCGCGTGCTCGCGCGCCATCTGCGGGGAGACATTCCCGACTATTTGCCGCTCATTCCCAAGTAAGGAGACCCCTGCGATGCTTGTGCTTGTCACCTACGATGTCTCGACCGTGGAAGCTGCCGGACGGCGGCGGCTGCGGCGCGTGGCGCAAGCCTGCAAAGACTACGGCACGCGTGTCCAGAAATCGGTCTTTGAGTGCCAGCTCGGCCAGCGAGAATGGGTGCAGTTGCGCGCCCGCCTGCTGGACGAATACAAGGAAGAGGAAGACTCGCTGCGCTTTTACTTTCTCGACGAAGCCGC
>DYDC01000200.1 GCA_020718125.1 Methylacidiphilum sp.
ATGAAATTCGTTGTAGGCCGACTCTGCGAGTCGGCGAAACTCTTGATAAATTCGCCACTTCGCAGAAGCGGCCTACAACGCCGCTGCGCCAGCAAAGAGTTGCCGGAGGTGCCCATTACGTTCGGGGCCATTCTCATTGCGACCCTCGTTGTGCAGATGTTGCTTCACTGGTGGCTCAAAGATCACGGTTTCTCGTGCCCGGAGAGCTGGGAGCTTGCGCCCGCGTTTGCCGAATGGCCGATCCGATTCCTGCGCGACTGGTCCGCAGGCATCTGGGTCGCGCTGCGCCGGGTCCTCGTGCCCGATCTGTTCAGCATGGACCTCGCGGTCACGCCCGCCGCGTGGTATGTGACCCTCGGCGGCTGGATCGTCGCAGCGAGCGTGGTGCTCCTCATCTGGGCGCAAGCTCCGCGCCGCCCGGTGTTCGCGTTCGGCCTGACGTGGCTGCCGGCCGCTGCGACCGCCGCGGCAACGTGCGTCTTTTGGCACAGCCACGGGGCCATTCTCGAACAACAACTCTACACGTTGGGCATCGGGCTGGCCCTCATCGTAGGACTGGCCATCGAACAGGCATGCCGGTTTGAGGCACGCAGCACGCGTTATTGGATCGAGGTCGGCTGGCTCACGGTGGGCGCACTCGCGCTGCTGGGCTGGTCCAACCTCCACGCGTCCGACTGGGCTTCCGAACCGAGGATGCTGCGCGCGACGCTGCGCCACCAGCCGTCCTCGGGCCTCGCCCACACCCTCCACCAATTGGACCATGTTCTTGACCTGTTCCACGGTCTTCAGCCTTGGCAACAGCCGTTCGGTGCGGTCGAACACGACGCGAAAGACCGCATGTTCCGCAATCAACGCTTCTGTAATCCGTATCATGGCTCACGACATTGCACGCCGTGGCGGAATCGCAACCGGCCCCACGCCACCAACGCCGCGTCGTTGCGAGGAACATCCCGCCAAGACAGGAACAACTGCGATCAAGTGAAGAGAACGTCTTCCGCGTCGTCAATGAGCGCGGCCACTCAACGAAGGACCAATCTATGAAACTGACGAAACTGGCGGTGATCGGCGCGGCGGCGGGGTTGCTCACGCTCGGCGCGGTGGAGACGGACGCGCAGGGTTGTTACTACAACAACCACTACTCCGGCTACTACTACGGCGGCTACAGCAGCTACTACGGCTATCCGTCCTACGGTTACAGCGGTTACAGCCCGTATTCCTACGGCTCCTACGGTTACAGCAGCTACTGGCCGGGTTTCAGCTTCGGCTTCGGTTGGGGCAGAGGATACGGTGGCCATCACGGCGGACACTCTTACGGCCATCACGGCGGACACTCTTACGGCCATCACGGCGGACACTCTTACGGCCATCACGGTGGCTGCTCCTATGGTGGCGGCCATCGCGGCGGCGGCGGCGGTCATGGTGGAGGTCACGGCGGCGGTCATCGGCGATAACCAGCTGATTTCAGCGCCAAGGGGCGCGGTTTGACGAACGGCGGACAGGCCGCCAGCGTTCCTGTCCGCCGGTTCTTTATCTGCCTCTCTTGGCTTGTCGCCAACAGCCGCCGTCCTTGCGCAAAATCGCGCCACACAATAGGATTCGGACCGATGAAGAGTGACCTCTCCTCCAAGCTATTCGCCGAGGCCAAGAAACTCATCCCCGGCGGCGTGAACTCGCCGGTGCGAGCCTTTCGCGGCGTCGGGGGCGAGCCGTTCTTCGTCAGCCGCGCCAATGGGCCGCGCCTCTGGGACGTGGACGGCAACGAATACGTGGACTACGTCTGCTCGTGGGGGCCGATGATCCTCGGCCACGCGCCGGTGGCGGTGTTGAAAGCGGTCGTGGATGCGGCGCGGGACGGCGCCAGCTTCGGCATCCCGAACCCGCGCGAGGTCAGGCTGGCCGGCCTCGTCCGCGAAGCGTTCCCGTCGGTCGAGAAGGTCCGGTTCGTCAGCAGCGGCACGGAGGCGACCATGAGCGCGCTGCGGCTCGCCCGCGGGTTCACGGGCCGAGACAAGATTCTGAAGTTCGAAGGCTGCTATCACGGCCATGCCGATTCGTTGCTGGTGAAGGCCGGCAGTGGCGCGCTGACGTTCGGCCAGCCCGACAGCGCGGGCGTGCCAGAAGCCCTCGCACGGCTGACACTGACCGCGCCGTTCAACGACGCGGAGGCCGTTGCCGCCATCGTTGCGGCCAACCGGGGCGAGATTGCCGCGATCATCGTTGAACCGATTCCCGCCAATGCGGGTCTATTCCTTCCGAAGCCGGGCTTCCTGGAGTTCCTGCGGAAGATCACGGCGGAGAACGGCATCGTGCTCATCTTCGATGAAGTCATCAGCGGGTTCCGGGCAGCCAAGGGCGGCGCGCAGGAGCTTTACGGCGTGCGGCCGGACATGACCTGCCTCGGCAAGATCATCGGCGGCGGCCTGCCGGTCGGCGCGTTTGGCGGGCGGGCGGACATCATGGACAAGCTCGCGCCGGACGGGCCGGTGTATCAGGCTGGCACGCTCAGCGGCAACCCGGTCGCGATGGCGGCGGGCATCGCGACGCTGGAGACGTTGTTCGCACAGCCGGGACTCTACAAGCAGATGGACGGGCTGGCTGCCAATCTTGCGGCAGGTGTCGCGGACGCCGCGCGCAAAGCGGGCGTGGCGCTTAGCCAGAACCGTGTTGGTTCGATCTTCTGCAACTTCTTCTGCGATGGGCCGGTGAGCGATTACGCCAGCGCGAAGCGGAGCGACACGAAGTGCTACGCGAAGTTCTTCCACGCGATGCTGGAGCGCGGCGTGTATCTTGCACCGTCGCAGTTCGAGGTCGGGTTTGTTTCCACGGCGCACACGGATGCCGAGATCGGGCAGACCGTGCGTGCCGCGGTGGAGTCGTTCAAGGTGTTATGAACGGGAAGTTGTTTGATGCGCGTAGCGGAAGCCGTGAGGCTTCCGCCGGATATCGGAACGCTCACGCGTTCCGCTACAGGCACAGGCCACGCGTTCTTGCTCTTAGGGGCCTCGTGATGGCGCTGCTCTTTTGTTCTTACGCACATGCCGACCCCGCTCCCGCGCCCGGAGAAGTCTTTCCCGTCGAGAAGATCCATCCCGGCCTCACAGGCAAGGTTTATACGGTCATGCAGGGCACGGAGGTCGTGACGCTCCATGCCGAAATCTACGGCGTGCTGCGCAATTTCATCGGCCCCAAAGTCCACCTCATCGTCGGCAAGCTGGTGGGCGAGCGCGCGAAGCTTACCGGGGCCGTCCACGGCATGAGCGGCAGCCCGCTTTACATCGAGGGCAAGATTGCCGGCGCGCTGAGCTACTGCGCCGGCAATGGGGGTCAGGTCTCAACATTAGACATTTGGGCTGTCTCGAAACCGTCGCTTCGGCATCCTCGCGCGCAGACCGCCCCCGCCATCGCAGTTGAAGCTCTTCGTTGTTCATTCAGTCACCGAATGTCTGATGTTGAGACCTGACCCCGTTGCCTCTGGACTTCCGGTAACCGTTCACCGGGTTCTGGTTGATGCCGAGACTGCCGTGGCCGTTGTTCGCGAGCGGCAAATGTGAAAGGTGAAGATGTGGCCCTCTCGGCCCTGGTAACAATCTACTGCGTTTACACGTTGAACGTGCTGACCTCCAGTCTCAGCAACCTGGACAGGTCCGCCATCTGTTGCGCGTAGTCGCCGTACACCATCGCAAAGTGAAATCCGTAGTCCACACGCCGCCTCAACAACTCCCGCGCATCGGGCACGCGAAGGACCGCCACCAAAGCGCAGCCGGGTTTTCTGAATCCCTCGCAGCCGACCACTTCACCCTTGGCAATCAGTATCTTTTTCGCCGTCGGGTCGATCCGGGCGAACGTCGCCGTCTTTTCGCCCACTTTGTCCAACTCGATCTGCATCTTGGTTCCCCAGCCGGAGACGACGAAGTTCCTCAACTCATAGGGCAGGTCCGGCGCGTCGAAGCCGTTCATCTTGACCGCCGGCACCTCGTGGCCCAGCAACACGTGTTCCTTGTCCTTGGGATTCAGGTTGCCCATGTACGCCGCCTTCTTCGAGATCGCCATCAGCATCTGCATGCTCAACAGCGCATTGATGTCGCCCTCGCAAGCCGAGGCGTATCCCTCGCTTTTCATGAGGGAATGGTGCAGGCAGGGACAGGCCTTCCAATCCTGGGCCAGTCTGTTGGCGCAGAATTCCATGCACTCGATCGTGCATGAGTTGCTGTTGTGTTTCGCCATCAGACTCCGGACGGCGAGACTGAACCGGACGTCGCTGAGGACATACTTCCGGTCGATGTCGCACTTTTGGGACGCCGCGACGAGTCGGTCCGTGATCTCTTCGGCGAGCCGCGCCCGCGCGTCGTCCCGCTCGACGCCGTTTACTTCACTGGCCAGTTCTTTGTATGGGACAATTGTCGTCGTAATGCCGAATCGGCTTTTCAGATCTTCGAAGTCGGAAACGCAGCTTACGTTTCGTTTGAGTCGCCTTCCAAGATCGGTCGGGTAAACAATGCTGGTTTGCTGGAATACTTTTCTAGCCCGCAGCACGGATATGAGGCCGTTCAATTCCTCATAATCCACCGGCGCATACCCTTCGACGCCGATGCTCCGCAGGTAAGCGGCGGCTTCCATGTTGACCAAGTTACCGAGCATCGCCGTGGGTTTTCTGAAGCGACGCCCCACCACGCCGCAACAATACTGGCCGAACGTGTAGGCCCCGTAAACCAAGTACAAATCCGTGTCGTCGCTGTCTCTGGCTAACTTATCGAAGAGATCTTGTCCGATCGTGGCCTCCATCTTGTCGGAGTATTCGTGGTACACGGGTTCCAGCAGGCGGACATCGCCGGTCAGTCTCTTCCTGGTCTCCTCGACGACCTTGCTGTACCTGGCCCGCCCGTTCGCCCGCTCCTCGTCCGGCGTTTTCTGCACGCCCCAGCGGCACGGTCCCTGCCACATCCCGGAGTGAACCAGCGCGCCGAAGACGGGCTTGACGTTCAGCTTCACGTTGCGCGGGTTCAGACGCTCGAGCGATTGCGCGCTCGATACCTGAGTTGTCATCCCGGAAGCCGTCAATACGCTGGCTCCCTTGAGAGCGGCGGCTCCGAGACACGCGCTCTTCAGAAATGTTCTTCTGTCGACCATGAAGGCGCCTCCAAGGGTAACCTCGCTGCGCTCGGTCACGGGAAGCTGGGGCGCGCAGCCGGTATAGCCCTGCGTTGTTATTTTACCGCATCCATCTTCATGGGAACCTCCGGTAACGGGTTTGCGGAACCTTGTTGAGGGTTGTGGTTCGGTTTTTCGTTTGGTTTCAGTCATGGCGACTCCTTCGGTGGTTGGCTTCATGGTTTTGACTCTTTGTTTGTAACTGCTCAGGTAGCACCACCATGGTGTCACCT
>DYDC01000201.1 GCA_020718125.1 Methylacidiphilum sp.
CGCGTGTGTCAGGTTGCGCCCCCTCACGCTTTTGTCCATTCTTCTGGCTTTGCCTTTGAGGCGGACGGAGTAAGATGGCGCGCATGGTCACGAACCCATCATCTCGCGCGATGTCGTTTGATCCCGACAAGTTTGAGAACATCCACCAAGTCGGCGGCATCCGCACCGGCACGCTCGACTGTCCCGTCGCGGGCGGCGGGCGCGGTGTCCGCGTGGCGCTGGTGGACACGGGGAGCGGCCTGCGGTTCACCGTGGCGCTTGACCGCGGCGGCGACATCGTGGACGCGCGCTACCAGCAGCACGCGCTGGCTTACCTGACGCCGAACGAACTGGTGCCGCCCAACCACGCGCACCAGGCGGGCATCGAGTGGATTTACGGCTGGGCTGGTGGATTGGTGACGACCTGCGGGCCACAATACGTCGGCGGGCCGCGTGTGGAAGACGGCGTGCAGACGAACCTGCATGGCCATTACTCCAACCTGCCCGCCGCCGTCGAGGAACTCGTCAATCCCGATCCGCATCGCGGCCAGCTCGACATGCGGCTCGCGTTGCGCGTGCGCGACAGCCGGATGTTCGGGCCGGTGATGGAAGTGCGGCGCGTCATGCGCTGCACGCTCGGCCGGCCGGAGATCACCATCGAGGACGAGGTGACCAACCGCGCCAACATGCGCTCGGCGCACCACTGGCTTTATCACTGCAACCTCGGCTATCCACTGCTGGACCGCGGTGCGCGGTTCATCTATCGCGGCCGGGCGCAACATTGGGTGTTGCCGGTGCCGCCGGGCCAGACGCTGTTGCAGCCGATCAGCGCCGCGGCGATGAACCGGCTCAAGCGCGTGACCGACCCGTTGCCGGAACACGCCGGTTTCGGCGAGCGCGGGCTGATCGTCGAGGTCACGCCGGACAAGCGCGGCCTCTGCCATGTCGGTCTGCTCAACCCGAAGCTGAATCTCGCGCTGGAGCTTTCGTATCCGGCAAAGGCGATGCCGCGGATGGCGAACTGGCAGCACTACGGCCCGCGAGGCAGCTACGTCTCCGGCTTGGAGCCGTTCTCCGGCTCATTGATCGGCAAGGCGCTCGACAAGCATCCGAAGGCGGAACAATACCTCGAACCGGGCGAGAGCCGGAAGTATTCGCTGACGATTCGCGTGCTGTCGGGCGCGGCGGAGTTGCGCGGCCTCGCGGCGTGCGACGGCCCGGTGGTTCCGTAGCCGAATGAGAATCCTCATCACAGGCTCAAGCGGACTGGTCGGGTCGGCCCTGTTGCCGGCGCTGACAACCGCGGGCCACAGCGTCACGCGGCTGATGCGCGGCCAGCCGTGGCCTGATTTGGCGAGCCACGACGCGGTGGTGAATCTCGCGGGCGACAACATCGGCAGCGGGCGTTGGACGCCGGCGAAGAAGGCGCGCATCCGGGACAGCCGTGTGCAGTTGGCCCGCCAGCTTGCCCAATCACTCGCCAGGCTCACGCCGCCGCCGAAAGTCTCGGTGAGCGCGTCGGCAATCGGGTTCTACGGCAACCGCGGCGACGAGGTGCTCCGCGAGGAGAGTTTGCCAGAATCGGACTTTCTCTCAAGTGTTTGCCGGGAATGGGAAGCGGCGACAAAGCCGGCCGGCGAGGCTGCTGGCGGGCGGGTATCGGTTCCAGTTCACGGAACTGGAAGGCGCGCTGAGGCACTTGTTGCGGTGAACGCCGGCGCACGCTATAGCCACGGCGGAGGAAATCAGCTAGACTTTCTCCACAGTCGTGAATGCCGGATGAAACAATGAAGACATCGAGTCGAGTCGGGGTGTTGGCGGCGGCGGTCGCCGTGGTGGTGGGCGGCGTGCTGGCGACACAATGGTTTGTGCAGCGGCGCGCGACAGTTCCGAAAAGCCAGACTGCGGCCATCGCCGCGCCGGAGGGCGCGCTCAAGGACGTGCGCGTCCGGGTGCTTCGCAGCGAGCTGGGCGCGGAGGGCACGGCCGCGATTCTCAAGGTGACGATCCATGCCGCCAACGACGGCAAGACGCCCGTGCGGCTGGGGCCGGGATCGTTTTGGCTGCTGGACGAGAAGGATTTTCCCCATCTGGACCGCAACGCGGCGAAGCAGCCGGATGCGCCGCCGTTGACGCTGGAGCCGGGCCGTGAAAGCCCGGAGATCACGATGCAGTTCAACCTGCCGGCGACGTCGTTGAGCGGTCCGCTGGTGCTGCTGGCGGGGCCGGCGCCGACCGGCCAGGTCGTCGGCAGCAAACCGTCGCCGGAGTCGCTGCGGGTGCCGGTGAAGGAAAAAGGCGCGCCGCGCGGCCCGTTCACGGACGGCTCGTGGAGAACATTCACGGGGACGCACTGGCGATGAATGTTCCCCGAAAAGCCGCTGCGATGCTCCATTGCCGATGCGGGATGCTCCTGGCGATCCTGGCCGCGGCGATGCTGGCGGGTTGCACTGGCGCGGATCGAAACGACCCGACCTACAACACCAAGAAGATCCTCATCAACGATCCGCGGTAATAGCGCGTTTCAGAGACTGTGTGAGGAACGTCGTTGGCCGTCTGCCAGTTCCGTTAGGAGCATCACGTTTATAGCCACGGTGTTTGTGATCGCCCAAGCTCCGTAGGAGCGGCACGTGCAAGCCACTCGCCTCAGCAGCAAGCACATGCCGCTCCTACGGAGCTTGGCGCTGTGCGACATGGCGGTTGCTATAAACATGGCGCTCCTAACGGAGCTACCTGCCGCAGGAACGCGGGAGTCAGAGCGAAGCCCGGCAAAATAAACATGGCACTCCTAACGGAGCTACCTGCCGCAGGACCGTTTTCCGCACAACCTCTTCAGGCGCCACCCATCTGCTGGCCGAACTTGCCAGGCAACTTCACGAACGCCGGCGCGAACCGTCCGGGGTCCTCCTGCACCATCGCGAGCACTTCGGCCAGCGTGAAGAATCTCCCCGATTCGATCTCGCGCGGGTTGGGTCGCGGCGTCGCGTCGCTCTGGCAGGTGTAGAACATCACGTTTTCCCAGCCCGTCTCCAGGCAGGCCGGCAGCTTGAACAGCGGCGTCAGCACCGGCGCGTCGGCCGGTGTCAGGCCGAGTTCCTCCTCCATCTCGCGCGCGGCGCACGCGTCGTAGCTCTCGCCGGCGTCGAGATGGCCCGACGCGGAGGAGTCGTAGCAGCCGGGGAACGTGTCTTTCGTCACGGCGCGCTTTTGCAGGAACAGCTCGCCGCGCGAGTTGAACAGGAACACGTGCACCGAACGGTGCCGCAGCCCGCGGCGGTGGACCTCGCCCCGCGTGGCCTGGCCGAAGACGCGGGCCGTCCCCGAATCGGGCGCCAGGAACGTCGCGAGGATGCGCGGCGTGGAGCTTTTGCCAGTGCCGTTGGCGCCGATGAACCCGAAGAAATCGCCGCGCTCGACGCGGAAGGAAATGCCGTTGATCGCCACGGTCGCGCCGTAGCGTTTGACGAGGCCGGTCAACTCGATGGCCGGGCCGCCGGGGGTGATGGCACGACCAGTATTCGGGTCAGTTGCAGCCATTGTGCAAGGCTCAGTTCCTCGGCGCGCGCCGTCATGGGCAGTCCGAGGCGCGCCATTGCCGCGTCTAAGGCATCAGGTTTTACCCAATCGCCAAGCTCCGACTTTGGCAGGATGCTCCGCAGCATCTTGCGGCGCTGGCCGAAGCCGGTCCGGACCAGTTGCTTGAAAGGCGCCTCCAGTTCCGGCTCCAGCAACGGATGCGGCGCCAGCCGCAGCGTCATCACGGCCGACCCCACCTCCGGCGCGGGCAGGAAACACGACGGCGAGACCCGATGCGCCCGGCGCACGTCGTAGTAAAGCCGCGTGTAGAGCGTCAGCGCGCCGTAGTCCTTCGTCCGCGGCGCGGCGGCGAGCCGGTCGCCCACCTCGCGCTGCACGGTCAGCACCATCAACGACGGTCGCGCGGGCGACTCGACCAGCCGCGTCAGCAGCGGCGTGGAGATGGAGTAGGGGAGGTTGGCGACAACCTTGAAAGGCGCCCACTGTGCCACGTCCACGTCGAGCGCGTCGGCGTGCACCAACTCCAGCTTGCGCCGTTTGCCGAAGCGCCCGAGCAGGAACTCATGGAGCCGCGCGTCCTTCTCGACCGCCACCACCCGCCCGGCGCGGTCCAGCAGCAGCCCCGTGAGCGCGCCGAGGCCGGGGCCGATCTCCAGCACCGTGTCGCTGTCGCGCAGGCCAGCCGCGCCCACGATCAGGCGGGCGATGTTCTGGTCCACCAGGAAGTTCTGGCCCAGCGCCCGGCTGGGTCGCAGGCCCAGTTGTTCGATCGCGGCGCGGGTTTCGGTCGGTGTCACGCAGCCATGATGAGGCATGGACACGCCGGGCGCAAGCCGGTCTCCATCAAAGACCGGCAGAAGGCGAAGTCTCTCAGGGAACAGCAGGAGACAAAGCGGCAAGGCCTGGCCGCCGAGATCAAGAACGTCCTGACCGAGGACCAGAAAACCCAGTTCCAGCAGGCGATGGATGCCGCGAAAGCCGAGCACGGCAAACGCGGCGAGAAACGGAACAAGAAGTAGCCGCACCAACTTTGACGTTTGCCAGCTTCGGGGGCGCGGGACGGCTACCGCGTCCCCGGCGTCTTTGCCGCAGCCGCGGCCTCCACCAACGCGCGGAAGAGCGCCGCCGCGTGGTCGTGTTTGGCGTAGAGCCGCTCCGGGTGCCATTGCACGCCGAGCACGAACTGGCCGCCGTCCAGTTCGATTCCTTCCATCACGCCATCGCCGGCGCTGTGGGCCACGAGATGGAACTTCGGCGCCACGTTGCGCACGGCCTGATGGTGGCTGCTGTTGACCTTGAGCTTGCCGCCGCCCACCAGCGAGGCCAGCCGCGACTTGGGCTGGACCAGGACCTCATGCACCGGCTCGGCGATCCGCTTGTCTTGATGGGCCACCTTGTTGCCGAAGGTGGACGGGATGTCGAGAATCAGCGTGCCCCCGGCGGCGATGTTGAGCACCTGACAACCGCGGCAGATGCCCAGCAGCGGTTGCCGGGCGTCGCGCAACGCGCGGCGCGTCAGGAACAATTCCATCCGGTCGCGCAAGTGGCTGATGATTTTGAGGGTCGGTTTGATCTCCGGGGTCACTTGCGCGCCGTAGAGCGCGGGTTCCACGTCGCCGCCGCCGGTGAGCAGCAGTCCGTCCGCGCGGGCGAGCATCGCCTTGAGCGCGGCCTCGTCGCCGGTCAACGGCAACACCCACGGCAGTCCGCCCGCGGCGAGCACGGCGTCGGTGTATTCCTTGTTGATCGAAGCGGCGAGCCGGCCGCCGGGCTTCTCATGGATGTCCGGCGTGACGGCGATGAGCGGTCGGCCTTTCACGGCTGGAATCATAGCACACCCCGCCGCCGAAAGCCGTTGCGCC
>DYDC01000202.1 GCA_020718125.1 Methylacidiphilum sp.
TGTCGCCAATTCCCTCAGGTGCCCGCCCATGGCGGGCGGGCACCTGAGTAGTTACAATGTTTTGCTTGCCGTTGAAGTTTTTCGTGGTCACGCCGGCGTTGTTGCGGTCGAACGGCTCGCGCAGGCCAAGAATCCACTCGCGGACGAGGTCGAGGTTTCCGGTCTCGCGAAACGCCAACGCCATCATCGCCCCGTCACGATACCACGGCTTGGAATAAACGAAGAAGTTCGGCACCGGTTCGGCGGGTGTGATGTTGACGAGAAGCTCCTGGTGCAGCACGCGCAGCACCTGCGCGTAGCGACGGCCCGCGAATGTCGGCAGTTTCACTGGCGCGCGCGTGCCCTCGACTGAGATGCGCTGACCGCCTTCCTCAATCCAAAACGCCTCCTCATCCTCGACGATGTTCACCCGCGCGCCGGCCGTCGTTTCCAATGCGACCAAATAATCCGGCGGCACGATGATGTCAGTCTTAAGCTTCCACTCGCGGACGACTTTACCGGAGCGCGCGTCGAGGAGGCGACCCTCGCGGTAGATGAACTTCGCGCGCTGGCCCATGCCGAAGAGGAAGAACCTCACGTCCGGTAGTTCGCGCGCGCCGCCGTGTTCCTTACGGAAACCATCCAGTTCCGCACGGTAGGCGGCAAGGCGAGTCTCGGGTGGCGCGGTGCTGCGGCATGGTTCGGTTTCCGCCACCGCAAGCGACTTCACGGGAATGCGCGCCAGCCAGCAGTGGCGTTTGTTTTGCGAGAAGACGACGTGAAGCATGCCGTCCTTCTCCACGGCCTCCGGGTAGGCCCATTCGTGCTTGGGTTGCGTCTCGCCGAGACGCTGCAACACGGGCGCGATTTCCGCCGGGCTGCCCTCGATGATTTTCCAGACCTTGCGGAACGGCAGCAACTCGCCCGGCTTGGTGACCGCGATGAGCAGGGCGTTGCGGCGCGGTCCTTCGGCGGCGTTGAAGATGGCGTAACGCTGGCCGGTGCTGAGCGTGCCGCTGAAAGGCTTGCTGTTTTGCATCGGCAGGTTCGAGGGCCGCACGGGGCCGAAGCTCTCGCCGAAGTCGCGGCTCTCGGCCAAGAGCGCGGTCAGCGTGCCGTTCTTTATCGCTTCCTGCGGTTCGGCGCGGCGGATGATGGCGAGGCGATGCAATTCCATGCCGAGGCTGTTCTTGCTGCCGTCTGCGTAGCGCCCGACGAAGGCCCACAGCGTGCCGCGATGTGACAGCAGCGGCGCGGTTTATCCAGCAGTCGCGATCCTCGCCGCTGCGTTGTGGCTGCCGCTGGTCTGGCGCGTCGCGCGGGATTACGAATCGCGCAATGCGCCGGCCCTTAACGCTTCCTGAACTCCAGCCGGCTCAGCCAGAGGTTGCGGTCGCCTTCGGGACCGTAGAGGTCGTTCACGAAACCGATGGTCAACTCGTGCTGGCCGGCGGGCAATTGCGCCTTGAGGTCGTGCGGCGCGGAGGTGCTGCTGGCCAGTTCGACGCGGCCGAGCGGTTTGCCGTCCAACGCGACCTCGATGATCGGATACTGGCCGGCGGCAGGCGTGCCGTGGCCGACGAACGAGAGGACGTAATCGCCGGCCTGCGCGATCTGGACGGGGGCGGCGACGGTGCCGTGGCAGCCGATGTAAAGCGCGTCGGGATCGTGGCGGAACCATTGGATGGGTTTGACCGGCTCGAAGACGTTCGCGTCGAACATCGTCACCGGCCCCGCCTCGCCAAAATCCGCGCCGGCGTTCGCCAGCAGCGTCGCGATGAGCCGCGCCAGCTTCGCCGCGTTGCGTTTGGCGGTTTCGCCGCTCTCGTCGAGCGTGTCCACAATGAGCCTGCCTTTGCCTGCCTCCGCGACGGCGATCGCGCCGGGCTCGGTCAACAACGTGAAGCTGCCGCCGGGCGCGACGGCGCTCTTGATGAGATCGTGCGCGCGCGGCACTGCCGAATAGCTCACGCCGCGATGCTCGGCGAGCCAGTAGAGATCCTCGCGCGCGAGGCCGGCGGCGATGGCGGGAAGATCGTCGGCGCGGCGGAGCGGGCCTTGCGCCCATTTCAGCGACGCTTTCAGGCCGAAGACGCCCGCGACCGATTCCAGTGTCTTGCCTGACGGCCGATGCAGCCAGATGGTCGCGCCCGCGTCAGCCGCCGCGCGCAGTTGATCGGCAGTGATGCGGCTGATCGCATCGCCGTCAGCCACGATGATTCTGCTCGTTGCAGACGGTGCTTGCTCGGCAAGACGCGCGTCCGTTCGCCGCAGCCACGGGCGGAGAGAGGCGGCACCATCGGCAAGGTAAGTGACCTCAACCGCTTCGCCTTTGTAGTCGCCGAGGTAGTCGAGACAGTTCTGCAGGATGCGGCGCGCGACCGGCTCGGTGTCGAACTTCTCGATGAGTTGCAGGCCGCAGAGCAATAAGGCGCCTTTGCCGCGGCGCGCTTCGCAGAGCGGCGCGGTCGCGAGACCTTGCGCGTTGCCGGCGACGACGATCGGCCTCACGCCGGCCCGTGCGTCCCAGACCGGCTCGGCCGCCGTGACGACGTGATGGCCGGAGGCGCGCTCGACCAGACCTGCCTTGCGCGAGGCGCGTTTGCCTTTGCGAACGGGCGCCGTCAAGTCTTCGACGAGCACGTCGGAAGCTCTGCCGTCGCCGCGCCAGAACTTGAGGTCGTCGTCCGCGACGCCACGCAGCGCGGGGTGCCGCGGATTTTGAGCGAACGTCATCGTCGAGGTTTGCGTCGAAAATGACGTCGGCAGCATCCGGCTGCCGCTCTGGCCTTGCCCGAAGACCAGCGCGCGGCCGCCGTCGCGGACCCAGCGCAACAGCGCGTCGCGTCGCGGACTCGATTCGCCGATGACCGGCACGCCGTTTGTGCCCGCCAACGCGTCGAGCGCGCCCGGCGCGACGATGAGCACGCGAACGTCGGACGCCTCTGCGAGGTCGGTGACGATGCGCAGGCCGGCGAGCGGCTTCGGGCACGGTTTGCCGCCGGTGAGGACGGCGACGTTCGCGGCGGGTTTGAGTCCGGCGCGCGGCCAGAAGCTGATGGCGCGGCGGTCCTCGAAGCCGTCCGCGCCCGCCATGGAGGTTTTCAGAATCAGCGTGGCATCCGTGCGCGCGGTGACTTCAGGCGCGGTGAACGCGAACGTGCGCGTGACGCGGTCGTCAGGCTTCATCGCGAGGCTGGCGCGATGGCCGGCGATGCGTTTGCCGTTGGCTTCGATGCTCCACTCGAACGTCACGGTGCCGGTGCGGAGCGTGTTGTTGAAGAGTGTGACGGTGCGCTCGACGCGGTCGCCGGCGAAGAAGCGCGCGTCGGCCTCGCGGAGATAAGCGCCGAGCGGATGGTAGGCCCACGCGTGGGCGCGCCAGAGATGGTTGGACTCGCCGAGCGGGCCGCCCTCGAACATGGTCCACGGGCCAATGCCGTTGAGGCCCTGCGCGCGGTAGGCGACGATCTGGTCGCGCCACGACGCCGCTTTGCCGCGGTTGCGGTAATCGCCATGATTGATATAGGCGTCGTCGCCGAACCAGAGCGTGTGCCAGTCGGGATTGTTGGACGGCTCCCAGAGGAACTCGCCGATGTAGAGCGGCTTGGCGCGGTCCCACTGGAAGACGTTGGTCGGCCAGAAGAAATGGTGGATGCGCGCGTGGTCAAGCCACCACGCCGTGTCGGGATAGAGCCGGAACTGCGGATACTCGTGGGGATAGTGCATGCCGATGACATCGGCGACGCCGGTCGTGTCGGTGGCGTTGAGACGCGGATCGCCGTCGCTCTCGTAGATGATGGGGCGCGTGGGGTCGAGTTGCTTGAGGAACACGCCGGCCCTGGCCATCTCGGACTCGCCGCGCGTGCCGGCGGTGCATCGGCCGCCGTAGAATTCGTTTTCGAGGCTCCACATGACGACGGAGGGGTTGTTTTTCAACCGCCGCCACATCACCGCAAGGTGGTCGCGGTAGTTCTGCCAGAACCGTTCGTCGTCCACGCGATAGCTTTCGCGGTCGTTCCAGATCGCGCCTTCGGGAATGATGAGCAGGCCGACCTCGTCGGCGACATCGTAGAAGACCTGCCGCCACGGTTGCGTGTGCGTGCGCAGCGCGACATTGTTGGCCTCCTTCACCTTTTGCCATAGCGCGGTGACCTCGTCATGCGTTCGCGCACGCACGGGCCAGGCGGGCCAGGTCGCGGTGGCGCGGAGCGTGATCGGCACGCCGTTGAGAAAGAACCGGCCGCGCTCGACCCGGAATTCGCGGAAGCCGAATCGTGTGCGAAGGGTGTCGGCTGTCGCGCCGGCGACGTCGAGGCCCGATTGGAGATGATAGAGGTTGGGGTGCTCGTGGTCCCAGAGCTTTGGGTTTCGCCACGTCGCGCTGACAGTGAGGTTGGTGCGCAGGCCGGCGGCGAGCGTGAGTTCGACAGGTTTCAGGACGACGCTGGCATCTTCCGCGATGGCGTTGCGGAGCGTCACGCGCGCTTCGGCCGCGCTGTCGTTGGCGAGTTCGACGTCCAGCGTGAGTTTGTGATCGCGCACGGAGGTGATGATCGTGACGTCGTTGACGCGAACGGGCTGAACGGCGAGAACGGTGACGTCGTCCCAGATGCCGTATTCGGTGAACAGTCCGCCGATCGGGCCGAGGACGTTGTCCCGGGGCCAACTGCGCAGCGCGTGCCAGTCGGTGTTGGTCGGGTCGGGCAACTGTTTGTCGAAGATGCCGGACCAGTCGCGCGCGCCGACGAGCAGCGTGTTGGGCGCGCCGAACTTGACGGCGTCGGTGGCGTCCACGGTGAACATGTCATAGCCGTTGAAGCAGCCGCCGACGCGGCGGCCGTTGACGAAGACGGCGGCGTTGTATTTGACGCCGTTGAAACGGAGGAGGACGCGCTGGCCGCGCCAGTCGGCGGGCGCGTCGAAGTCGCGGCGAAGCCACACGGCTTTGCGGTTGATACCATTAACCAAGCCGGGCACTTCTGAGTTTTTCCACGGGCCGAGCGGTGTCTGCTGCGCGAGGTCGGGGTCGGCGGGAGCGGCCTGCCAGGTGCCAGAAAGGTTCATCTCAGCACGGGGCGAGGCGGAGAGAGCGAACGCAGAGAAAGCGCACAGGAGGGAACCTCCGGTAACTATCTTGCGGAACCGCGATGCGGGTTGAGATTCAGTTTTGGGTGTGTGGGTAGTCATGGCATCTCCTTGGGTGGTTGGTCTTCTAACGTTGGTTTCTTGGTTTGGGTTCTTTAGCTCTTGGGTTGCACCTTCGGTTTCCGTTCTCAGACGGCTCGCAGAGATAATAACTGCAACCGGATGATCTGTTCATAGCGGGCCAGATTGTAGATCAGGTGTAACTACTCAGGTGCCCGCCCGCCATGGGCGGGCACCTGAGGGA
>DYDC01000203.1 GCA_020718125.1 Methylacidiphilum sp.
CATGAAGGCGAGTATCTCGTTGGGCGAGTCAGCGAACCGGCAGGGTTTGCGCGCTATGGGCGGCTGTCCTTGGCAGCGGAGCACGAGTGGACGCGGACAATCGTGGCGACACGAACCCACTGACTGGAGAGCCGGATGCGGGAGACCCGCCTGTCCGGTTCGGAGGGAGGGGTGAAGTTCAATCCTTCATCCCTACCCCTATCGATGAGCGGCGCAGCGGCTTACTTCAGCCCCTTCGACTTCAGGAACTCGAGACTCATCTTGAGACTGTCGAACGGGTCGCGCTTGCACTCGTCCTGCTCGACCAGATAGCCGATCGCGCCGACTTCCTTGCCGGCCTTGAGGATCGCGTCCCAGTCGAACGAGCCGCGGCCGACCTCGGCAAAACTGCCGTCAGTCTTGTCCATGTCCTTGCAGTGGATCATCGGCGCGCGGTTCTTGAACTTCGCCAGATGCTTCGCCGGGTCGGCGCCGCCTTTCGCGACCCAGTAGAGGTCCGGCTCGGCCTGTAACGTCGGCGCGTTGTCGAAGAGCAGGTCGAGCGCGGGCTTGCCGTCGAACCGCGCCTCGAACTCGAACGCGTGGTTGTGATACATCAGCGTAAAGCCGCGCCTCTTCAGTTCCCGCGCCCACTTCTCGAACAACTCCGCCAGCTTCAGCCAGTCTTCCTTCGTCTTGCGCCGCTGCGCGGCGATGAACGGGATGGCGATGTGGCGGCACTTCAGCGCCTCGTGTTCGCTCAGGATCGGATCCACGCCCTTCTCAAATTCTTCGACGCCGATGTGCGTGGCGAGGATGGCGAGGCCGTTGTCGTCGCAGAATTTCCTGACCTCGGCGACGGTCTTGCCGTGGTAGCCGGAGACCTGCACGCCGCGATAACCAAGCGACGCGACCTTCTTGAGCGCGGCGGCAAAGTCGGCCTTGCAGGCGTCGCGCACGGTGTAGAGCTGAGCGCCGATCTGGGTGGCCCCGGCAGCGTTGCATGAGGAGAGCAGGGCGGGCATCGCGAGCGCGCCACCGGCCACGGCGGCGGTGTGATGCAGGAATTCACGGCGTGAACAGGTTTGAGGGGGCGTTTTCATGATGTCTTGTCCTTTCCAATCAGATCAACCCACGCTGGCGGATGCCACGATAGACGACCAGATGGTCCTGCATCTGGATGAGCGGCCGCCGTTGCCGCCAGAAGCGGTCGTAAACGAACTCCGTGATCTCCTCCCGTTGCTTGAGCGTGTAGCGATGGACGTGGGGGTAGAGCAGGATCATCCAGATGATGGCCATGAGGTTCGTGAACTCGTCCGTCGTGAAGCGGACAGGGCGCGAGGTGACGAGAACTTGCGCGCCGCGGAAAAGGCGGTTCTTGGCCAACTCATCCCGAAACTTCCGCAGGTCCTGGTCGTTGTGGCAGCCGCAGAACTTGCCCGCGAAATGATTGTAGAGCCACGTGGTGGTGTGCGGGTCTTCGCTTTCGGAAGCCATCAACACGGCATGGATGGCACCCGTCGGCGCGAGGATGGTGCGGGCGAGGTTTTCGTAAATCCGCCGCCACTTCGACGCCGCCGCGTAATAAAGCGAGTGATGCAGCGTGATGAGATGGACCGGCTCGCCGTGGAGCCGGTTCCGCAGGAACGCCCCGGTGTTCTTCGCGTTGAGGAAGACCTCGTTATAGTCGCCGCGAATGACCGTGACGTTGTCGGCGCACTGGCGATGCGTGCGCTCGCGGACGATGTCGAGCGCCGTCTGCTCCAGGTCGAGCAGGTAAAGCCCGCCGCTGGACGCCGATTGCAGGATGCGGAACTGTGGCTCCGCGCTGGAGCCGATGGAGAGCGTCCGCAACGGCGTGGAGAGCGGCAGCGTCTTGCTGAGCGTGCGGATGACCTTCGCCAGCGCCTCGCCGATGTCCACCTTGTCGTTGCTGTGGCGCGACCAGACCTTGTCCTCCGCCGACATCTCCAGGTCGCCGACGCGGACACCGCCCTCGATCAGTTGCCTGCGCGCGGGGTTCATGGAGGTTGGGCGCAACCCTTCATGCGAGCGTCAGACCGAACGGCTGGAACGGACTGAAGTCCTGCGTGTTGATCGTCGCCAGTTTCGCGCCGCATCGGATGGCGACGGCGGCGATCATGCAGTCCGCCAGCGACCGCGAACGCCGCCCGGTCCGGTTGAACAGATCGGCGGCCAACGCAGCGTCTGCCGGAAGAAACGCTTCCGGATTCGGGAAAACCCTCCGGGCCATGGCTTCGGCGGTCGCATCCAGCGGGCCGCAGAGGTATTCAGCCCATGCCACCGTGCTGACCCCGAAAGCCCCTCCCGCCGCGGACCACGCGCGGAATCGCGAGTGGGCGGGCGACCCGGCGAGGGTCGCTTGGATGAGGAAGTTGGTGTCGAAGTGAATCATGGGCCGACAGCGCGATTCGCGCGGCATCGTTCAACGGCGCGCATCGCGCACCGCCGCCATCCATTCCGCCGCCTTCTTCTCGTCGAGGCGCAGATGTTCTTGCAACGCCTCCAGCGCCTCCAAAGGCGAAAGTCCCGCCGACGCGGCGGTGACCGGCTCCAGGATTGTCAGCAGGCCATGACCCGCTTCCGGCAGCTTGGCCGGCTCCTTCGGGACCACTTTGCCGCGGTCAATGTCCACTTCCAACGTCACGTAGGTCATGGCGGAAGCTTACCTCTTTCCATCGCACAGGCGAATGAAAACTTGCACGGCAGCGAAACAGCGCGGACAAACGTGTATCCACTCATCAAGCCGTCGCTATCAACGCCGCGACCGCTTCGCCGGCTTCTTCGACCTGGCCTTCTTCGCAGGTTTCCGCGCCGGTTTCTTGACTGACTTCTTGGGCGCGCGTTCGGCAGCCTTCCTCGCCGGTTTCTTGACGGCGCGCTTCTTGGCCGGTTTCGCGGCGATCCGGACGGGGATGGGAATCTCCTTCGTCGGCTCGTTCACGGAGAGCGCCGCGCGCCAGCCGTGGGCGTCGCGGACGGCGAGCATCGCGGCGAGGATGCTGTTCCACGTCTCCGGCTTCATCATCACGTCGTTCGGGAACATGCAGCCGTCCCAGCAGACGTGGCGGAAGGCCCTGGTGACCTCGCCGCTGGCGTCGCGCATCCAATGGCCCGCCACGCGCGCGATGTCGAGCTTGCCGTTCGGATCGCCGGGCAGGCAATGGCGGCCGGTCTTGTCGTGCGTGCCGGAGCCTTTCACCGTCGCGTCGTTCTGCGCGATGTGCAGGTCAATCGTCCACGGCCGCAGCGCGGCGGTGAGCGTCCGCAGCGCCGCGTCGAGCTGGTCCGTATCCCAGTCGAAGTTCTCCGGCACGATGCGCGATTCGGGCGCGTTGTAGCCGAGCGTGTAGAGGAGCGTGTGGGCCATGTCGGCCTGGAAACCGAGCGTCTTCGGCCGGCCGACCAGTTCCAGCAGCTTCACCATCTCCCGCCAACTGTGCATGCCGCCCCAGCAGATCTCGCCCTCGGCCGCGAGCCGTTCGCCGAAGCCCTCGGCCACGGCGCACGCCTCGCGGAACGTCTCGGCGATGCGGCGCGTGTTGCCGTCGGGGTCTTTCGACCATTCCTCAACGCCGCACGCGGAGTCAATCCGCACGATGCCGCAGGGCCGCACGCCGAGCGCGCGCAGTTTGGAGGCGATGCGGCAGCCTTTGCGGACCTGGCCGACGAACTTCGCGCGGTCCTCCGCGCCGCCCATGGCGGAGCCACCGCCGGTCGGGGGCCAGATCGGCGCGACCACCGAGCCGACCACGAGGTTCTTCGCGGCAATCTTCCCGGCGAGCCGCCGCAGGTCGTCGTCGCTGATGTCTATGTCGATGTGCGGGTCGAACAGGAAGATGTCCACGCCATCGAACTTGACGCCGTCCACCTCCGCCGCGGCAGTGAGGTTCAGCATCGTGTCGAGGTCAATGCACGGCTCGCCGCCGGGGCTGCCCTTGCCGACCAGGCCGGGCCACATCGCGTTATGGAGTTTGGGGAAGTTGTTCGGATGCGTGCTCATGAGTGTCCTTTCGCTTGCAGGCTGTCGGCACGGGAGACTACCAACAGTTTTCGGCGGTTCAATGGCAAAGTGTGGCAAAGTATGCGCTTTGCGTGTGTGGGGGGGGTGATTCCCGGCGGAGAGAAATCATGACCGGTTTCGAAGGCCAGAACTTCGCAGGTTACGAGATCGTCGCCAAGCTTGGGGAAGGTGGCCTGGGGTCCGCGTGGAAGGCGCGCCAGCCGCGGCTCAACCGTTTCGTTGCACTGAAGGTGATCTCGTCAGAGTTCGCCCAAGACCCGCAGTTCGTGGCCCGTTTCCGGCAAGAGGCCAGTGTGGCGGCCCAACTCAATCATCCCGACATCGTGCAGCTCTACACCACCGGCGAAAGCGACGGCATCTACTACAAGGCCTCGGAGATGATCCTGGATGGGCGGCGGGCCTTCGATCCGGCGGTCGCGATTGTGGATGCTGGCGCGCTGGGCCACCGGCCGACCGCTGCGGTGCGGCTGAACTCGGCCCGGAAAATGCCGCAACGGATTTTCACGCCGGGCCGCAGCCGCGGGAAACCCGCCGCCTCGAAGCTCGCCAGCGGGATGCGGTCCTCGACCACGTAACCGTCGGGCAGCGGCGAGCCGGCCGTTTCCAAGCCGGCGCAATTCCACGATGGGTCGAGATGGCGGTAGTAAGCGCCGCGATAGTCGAACGCCCGCCCGCGTGAGTTCACCTCCATGCAGTAGTAGTTGCGCATCACATCGTCGCGGCTGAAGTAAAGCTCGCCGCGGTCCTCGAACACGGCGTCCTGTTCGTCGCGCATCTTGTCGAGCGCCACGATGTCGGCGTCAGTCATGCGAAAGGTGAAGCAAAGGCGCGTCTCGTCGCACAGCGCGCGAAACTCCGTCGCGGGCGCCGGCTCTTTCTTCCACGGGAAGATGAAGTTCTTCTCGACGCTCGCTTCGCTCCACGCCGCTTCGTCGGCGCGACCGTCAATCTTGACCGCGGCCTTCGGCATCCAGCGCGCCCGATAAGTCTGCCCGCTCAGCCGGCGCGGCAGGAAATCGTCCAGCACACCGCCATCGCCGCGCTTGGCAAACGGGCCGAGCGGCGCTGTAAGCAATGCTTCACACTTGGGGTGCGGCAGAAGCGTCTTGCTGCCGAACTCGACCTTGTTCCAGTCGGCCATTGCGGCCGCGCACGAAAGGATGAGCAACAGAAAGCAACGCATGGCGATTCTCCAGGATGACAACATTGGCGGCGCGATGGCGCCGCGATCACCGCCGGATGCAAACACAAAGTCTTACATGGCAGATGGGCACGCAGGGGCCTTTCATCTGCAGGAGTCGAAAGGGCGCGGGGCTGGAGAGCGCA
>DYDC01000204.1:0-3614 GCA_020718125.1 Methylacidiphilum sp.
TTCATCACGCCGCGCATCCACGCGACGCTGGCTTTGGTGTTCTCGTCGGAGCCATGGCATTCGATGCAGACGGCGCCGCTCCACTTGGTCTTGTGGAGATACTCCATGCACTTCTGGATGTTCTCCGCGTTGACGCCGCCGCCGACGGGGACGCCGGAGCTGCCGATGCCGGTCTCTTCACCGCGCACGGCGGCGGCCAGTTCGGGGGCGACGTCTTTGATGTGGAGGTGGGTGACGTAGGGGCGCAGGGTCTTCAGGTAGTCCTGCGGGGTGTGGCCGGCGATGAAGCTGTTGCCGGTGTCGAAGTTGCAGCGCAGATACTCGGAGTCGAAGCGCTTGAAGAGCTTGAGCATGAACTCCGGGTCGTTGGTGTAGGGGCCGTGCGGCTCGACGTTGATGACGATGCCGTAGTCCTCGGCCCACGGCAGGCATTGGGCGTAGTTGTCGCAGGTGACGCGGAAGACTTCCTTGCGGGTCAGGCCCGGCGTCTCGAACGCGCCGTCCACGGTGTCCACCATCGGGCAGCCGATGTCGGCGGCGAAGCGGATGCTCTGCTGGACGTATTGGACGCCGAAGGAGGAGCCGTTCGGCCCCATCATCGGGTAGGAGCCGTCAATCTGCGTGACCTTGAGGCCCTTCTTGTCGAGGTAACGTCGCAGGGCGAGCGGGTTGGCCTGGAGCGAGATGCCGGGGTCGTAGCCGAGCGCCTGGATGAAGTTCTGGCCGTGGATGACGGCGAATTCGAGGTGTTTGATGCCCACGGCGGCGATCTTGTCGCACGAAGCCTCGAAGCTCATGCTCAACGGCCGCCAGTTGTCAGTGTGTAGTCCCAGTTCGATCATGTTCGTTCTCCTTTGGTTGGTTGATTCGGTTGCAGTGTCTCAAACTTTCAGTCCGGTCAGGTCATACTCCAGTGCATTGTTCTCCTTGATCAGCTCGTCCATCGTCAGGTAGCGTCGGCGCGCGGCGGCCTCGCGACCGAGGATGGCGGTCAACGTGCCGTCCACGGCGCGCTGGACGGTCGGGTTCTCGAAGCGGCCCTCGGTGATGCTCGCGTAGAACATCGGCGATGTTGCGTTCGACGCCCTCGCTGAAGACGCTGCCGATTTGCCCCACGTAGTGCTTTTCTCCGCCGCGGATATGGACCTTGCCGCCATACTGGATGTGCGCGGTGGCTTTCAAGCCGAAGATGCTCGCCGAGAGCGTGGTGATGTCGAAGTTGTTGTCGAGCGCCGGCGTGACGTGCGTCCAGATGACGCCGTCGTCGCGTTCGTAAACCACCCCCGCCGCGTCGGTGCGATCACCGTGCGGGTTCGGGCGGCAGGTTCGCGAGCGCCCGCTCGCCGCGACGGGAGGTTTGCCAATCACCGCCAGGATGCCGTCAATGATATGAATGTCATAGGACACGATCGTGTCGCCGCTCAACGCCGTGTCGGACAGCCAGATTTGGCCGCGCAACCGGCTCTCGATGGTCTTGCCCATGGGCGGGTCCGGCCACGCGTGCCAGGCGAAGCCGAACGACGCGATGCGCGCGAGCGGCCCCAGCGCGCCCTCGCGGACGCGCTTGGCGATCTCGATCATCGCCGGGTCGCCCGGCAGTTGGTAGTCCACGAGGAAACAAAGCTTCTTTTGCGTCGCGCGCTTGCCGCTCTCGCCGATCAACAGCGTGCCCGGCACGTCCACTGCGACGGGCTTGGCGACATAGACGTGCAGGCTCGCGTCCACCGCCGCCTTCGCCTGCGCCGGATAGAAATACGGCACGTCCTCGATCGCGACCGCCTCGACGCCGCTTTCCAAGAGCTTCTTGTAGCCCGACAGACCGCTGAACCGCCGCGCCTTGTCCACAGCGAAGGTCTCGCCGGCCTTGTCCGCCGCATTCTCAAAATAATCCGTCACCGCGTGGACGGTGTAGCCGCCGTGCTTCTGGAACAGCTTGGAGATCCACACGCCGCGCCCGCCGCAGCCAATCAGGCCGAGCTTGATCTTGCGCGCGAACTCCTTCGGCTTCGCTTGTGCGGCGGGTTTATCCGCCGCAACGGCCGACAACGTTGCCGACGCGCCGGCGGCCAGCGCGCCGCCGAGGAATTGGCGGCGGGAAAAGAAATGATGTTCGTTCATGTCAAACTCCGGTCCATTAACTGATACTCACGATGAACGGACTTCCGAGTTCGTTTCCCCGGCGCGTGCGTAAGAAACCTTAACAGCCATAGCACAAGGCTTTCTTTCGCCACATCACGGCGTCGGCGTTTTGCCCGCGGCCCATGCTGTGCCGCGCCGGAACAGTTCGCCGACGGCGTCGGGCGCGAACGCCTTCACGTCGTGGCCGAGCGGCGAGTGGAAGACGCGCCCCTTGCCGACGTTCAGCACGAACGCCATCGGATGATCCTTCTGGTCCACCTTCGAGGTCGCCTTCGCGAGCACCTCGATCGGCACGTTGCCGTCGAGGCCGGTGTAAAGCTCGTCGTCGGTCTCGAACGATTGCAGTCCCTTCATGATCGGATGGTCTGGCTGGACGATCTCCACCTTGAACGGTCCGCGCGGGTCGTGGCCGCGCAGCTTCGGGTTCCATACGCGCCCGGCGAGGTTCACGAACTCCGGCCAGTCGAGGAATGCCCCGCAGGCGAAGTGGACCATCACCATCCCTTTGCCGCCTTCGACGAAGCGTTTCAGGTTCGCGCGCGCCGCGTCGCCGGGGTCCGGCTCCTTCCAGTTCATGAAGTGCACGACGATCACGTCGTAGCGGTGGATCGCCGCCGAGTCGAGGAAGTGCGGGTCATCCACGACGCGCGCGTCCATGCGCGGGTCGCGCCGGAGTTGCACGGCCAGCGCGGGCGCCGTCAGTTGCCACTTGTGGCCCGGATAATCCACGCCGGTGACAAGCAGCACCTGGATGGGTTTCGGCACCGCCGCAGGCGGGCCGCCATCCGGATACACTTGCTTCCTTTCTGCGGCTATTGCTGTGGAGATTGCCCACGCGATGGCGAGGGCAATAGCTGTGTTCAAGAAACTGCGGCGGGTTGTATTCATGATGTTTTGGCGGACAGAATAACGTTAGACAGAAAAACAGGAGAAGAAGGCGTTTGTTTTTCTGTCGCCCGTCTTTCTGTCCGGTTGCTGTTGTTCCGCTAGATCAACTTCGTCACGCCGGGCACATAGACGGGATAAGCGCCGTCAGGACCGATCTTGACGGGCGGCTCCATGTCCATGCGGCAATCCTCGCACTTGGGCGCAAAGAAGAAGTCGGACTTGTTGATCTGCTCCCACGTCACCTCGGCGCCCGTATAGCAACTGATCTGTCCCATGATGCCGATCATGGTGCTGCGGGCCATGTAGTCGCCGTTGTTGACCGGCTTGCCGTTGCGGATGGAATCGAACAACACCCGGTGCTCGGCGTCCGCGGCGATCTCGCGTTTGCCTTCGAACTTCCAGTTCGTCTCGCCTTCGATGCGGCACTGCAACAGGAAACAGCGGCCCTTGCTGCCGAGGATGATGCTGGAGACCTCGTTGTAGCAGCGGACTTCGGTCCGGCAGAATGCGTAGGCCCGCACCCCGTTGGCGTAGTGGTAGATGACCGAGTGGTGGTCGAAGGTGTTGCCGTATTCCTCGCTGAACGA
>DYDC01000204.1:3633-4074 GCA_020718125.1 Methylacidiphilum sp.
TGACCGAGTGGTGGTCGAAGGTGTTGCCGTATTCCTCGCTGAACGACGAAGCGCGTCCGCCGAGGCCATGACATTTCAGAGGAGGCGTTTCCTTCAACGCCCACGTCGCGCGGTCCATGTTATGCACCAGCGACTGCGGCACGTCGTCGCCGCTGAGCCAGACGAAATGATACTGGTTTCCGAACTGGCTCTGCAACTCGGTCCAACCTTCCTGCCGGCGATAAACGCCGTAGGGTTGCCGCAAGAAGTTCTCCTCAATGGCGACGATATCGCCGATGGCGCCGTCGTGGAGGCGTTTCATCGTCTCAATGTAACCGGCGTGATAACGACTCTGGAGGCCGGAGACAACGCAAAGCTTCTTCTGCTTCGCCAGTTCGCACGCCGCCGTCAGCGTCTTGATGCCGTGCGGGTCAATGCCGTGCGGCTTCTCGACGAAGACGT
>DYDC01000204.1:4092-5337 GCA_020718125.1 Methylacidiphilum sp.
CTTGATGCCGTGCGGGTCAATGCCGTGCGGCTTCTCGACGAAGACGTGTTTGCCGGCCTGCACGGCGGCCATGGTGTAGAACGGATGGAACTTCGCCGCGTTGGCGATGAGCACCACGTCGCTGGCTTCGATGACGCCCTTGTAGCCTTCCAGCCCGTCGAAGCAATGCGCGTCATCCACCTGCACCTGGTCGGGCTTCTTCTTCTTGAGCACCTCCAGCTTGTCCTTCACGCGGTCCATGAAGACGTCGTGAATGGCCACGAGCCGCACGTCGGGACCGGCGTTCATGGCGTTCTCGGCCGCGCCCGCGCAGCGTTTGCCGGCGCCGATCATGCCGATCTTGATGACACCGCCGCCCGCCGCATGCGCGGCGCGCTCGACCGACAGGCTGCCGACCGCCGCGACGGCGGCAGCGGAAGTCCTGAGAAACTGACGACGGGTTGCCTCGTGGGTGTCGGTTGCGTGGATCTGGTTTTTCATGGCGATCTATACTCTCCGGTATGTTGTGGGTTAAAACAAAACTACACGGCTTTGACTGCGCGTTTCCCGCAGCCCAGTATCTCCATCAGGCTGCTGACGATCTCGTTCTCTTCTGCTGGCGAACAAATCTGCGGCTCAAACATCGCACGCAACTTGATCCCCTCGATGACTTCGAGCATCAGGTTGACCGCGCGCTCCGGGTTGTCGGCCTGCAACTGGCCGGCGTGCGCCGCGGCGCGAACCAGCCCGATGTAAAATTCCCGCACGCTGTCGTAGAACTGCCGCCAGCTCCGGCAAATCTCCACGTCGTGGACCGCGAGCGTCCAGATATCCATCGTGAACACGCGGTTTTCCGCATCAAGCAGACAGATGCGCACCGACAGCCGCAGCGCGCGTTGCAACCGCTTCATCGGGTCGCTGATCGTTGCGACGACGTCGTGCATCCGCCGGTGGTAAGCATGGTAATAGTGGGCGGCGGCGGCCTTGACGACCTCGTCCTTGTTCTTGAAGTGCCAGTAGAGGCTGCCCTTGGTGACGCCAGCCGCGGCGGCGACTTGGTCGAGGGTGATCTTGTCAATCCCGCGCCGCGCAAAGAGCTTGAAGGCGTTCTCCGCCAGCTTCGCGGGCATCCGTGGTGAGGTCTTGGTCACGATGGGCGCGGACCATACCGGCTGGCATGGAAATGTCAAACACTTTCTTCCGGTTGATAGTGCGCCGGGCGCAACTTGACACACGCACCACGATCAAGTCCCGGAGGGACGGACG
>DYDC01000205.1 GCA_020718125.1 Methylacidiphilum sp.
AAGAGGCCGAATCCCCGGCGGGCTTGTGTGGAGTTGTTTCCATGCGTTCATTGTGCCACAACCCTCTTGGTTCCGGCTACGCCGGATTAGGGCTAAGCCTTTCGCCCCATGGACATCAAAACCAAACTGCTACTTCGCGGTTGCTGCCTGCGCCACCGGCGGGATGGTTGCCGCGGGCGAGGGGGCGATGGTGACGCGGAAGCCGACGTTATAGACTTGGCGCCACGCGGGGTATTTCCAGCGGAAGGCGGAGCCGGCGCGATTGGGTTTGTCGTCCCAGGAACCGCCGCGCACGACGCACTCGATGGCTTCGTCGCGCGGGTCGGCGTCGGCGGGCGGGGCGTTCAACAGCGGCGTGTAGGCGCTGCGGGTCCATTCGGCGACGTTGCCGTGCATGTCGTGCAGGCCCCACGGGTTCGCTTGGTAGGAACCGACCGGCGCGGACACCATCTGGCCGTCGTTGGAGCGGTTGTCGCGCAGGAACCATTTCGGTTTGCCGTCGAAGGCCATTTTCTCGCGCTCGCGTCCGGCGAGGTTTTCGAGCTTGGAGAAGTCGCTGTCGGTGTCGCCATACCAGAACGGTGTGGCCGTGCCCGCGCGGCAGGCCCATTCCCATTGCGCCTCGCCCGGCAACGTCACGGGGCGGCCGGTCTTCGCCGCGAGCGCCGCGCAGAACTGGCGGGCTTGATGCCAGGAGACGCGGACGGCAGGTTGCAGCGGATCGCTCAACGGATGGCCTTCGCCACGCCAGTCAATGCTGCGCCACGACTCGAAGCCGCTGAAATGCTTCGGGTCCACCAACGCCTGGAACTCGCGGTTGCTGACTTCGCGTTTGCTCATGTAGAAGGGCTTCTCGATGACGCTGACGGCGCGCGGCTGTTCGTCGGGCGCCCCGCCGACCTGGCCCATGACGAACGAGCCTGCGGGAATCAGGACGAAGTCCATGGTCATGCCGTCCTGGAGCGGGAGTTTGAGTTCCACGGCCAGGCCAGCGGTTTGTTGCATCTTCTGTGCAGTCTTCGCATCGAACGGCCAGCCGGCGGGCGCGGCGGGAACGGGTGCCGGCGTGGGAGCGGCGGCCGGCGCAATGAACTTCGGCGCGGGCGGCGCGGGCGGGATTTGTTCCACGTCAATGGTGCGGCCGGCGCCGCGGCGGTATTCTTCGAGCCGCCGCTCGTAGTAGTTTGTCTGAACGCCCCACTCGCTGAATTTCCACGAACCGTGATCGGGCGCGCCGAGGTCAATCCACGCGTAGAGCCGACGCCAGGCTTCGTCGTCGAGCCGGACGTTGTGATGGCCCTTGGCGAGGAGTTGGACCAACGGACTGGTGTCGGCGGCAAACTCCGCGGCGACTTGGAGCCGGACATTGCTCTCGGCCGAGGGTCGCCGGACATAGGGATGCAGCGCAATAAACGACGGCGTGAGGACGGTGTGGACCGTGGATTCCGTCGCGGCGTGATAGGCTTTGTTGATGGCCAGCTTCTCCGCCTCCGACTTGCGGGCGAAATCGGGACGGCCGGTTTTGGTTCCGTCGTGGCAACCGGCGCAGAAACGGTCGAGCACAGGCTGGATTTCCACTTCGAAGTCGAACCCGCGCGGCTGGCCGAACCAAGGCTGGATCGCAGCGGGCGGGTTGCGGGCGGCCATGGCGTTCGCCACGGGCAGCGACGTGCTCTGCTGTTCATGGCAACCGGCGCAGGAGACGACTTCGCCGGGCATGGCGGCGCACCAACTGCGCATCTGTTGCAGCGCGCGGCCCTCGGCGTCGAGCGGTTGCATGGAGACCGGGAGGTTGGCCGGTATTTTGAAATGCGCCGAGCCATCTTCCGCGACCGGCACCGTGCCCAGCAGGTAACGCGGCTCCCACGGGCCGTCTTCGCCGGTCGTCGCCAAGTGACCGTAGGAGAAGCCCTGTTTGCCCGCGCCGCCGTGGCGATAGTAGTAGCTGTAGGAGAACAGCCGCAGTTGCTTGACGCTGCCGCGCGGCACGCCCGCCAGACCGGGGCCGTGATAGACGTCCTGCAAATAGACGGTCGCTTCCTTCGCGGCGAGGTTCACGCGGTCGGGAATCACCGGCGGACGCGGCCGTTTCTTCAGCGGGATCGGATCAAACAGCGACTTGCCGGGGATGCGACAGACCTCGGTGATGTTGTCGAAAACGTCCACGAGATAGATCGCGAACTCCTCCTGTTCGGCGCTCAAGCGGCCGGAGACGAGGAAGTATTTTTCGCTGAGCGGCCACGGATGGACGAACTTCGGCCACTCATTGCTGTAGAGCGCATCCTCCACGATGCGCTCGACCTTCTTCCCGTGGCCGGGAATGGCCTGCACCGCGCCCTCGGTTTCTTTGCGGCCGCGCGCGGGATCGAACAGGATCAGCTTGCCCATCTTGTTCGGGCCGTGATGGCCGCAGACGATGCCGGCCACCATCGTCGGATGACCGGGGATGGCGCGCGCGTGGAAAATGGAGTTCGGCCAGTAGGAGTTGCTGCCGTAATATTCCACCTGCCCCGTGCCGTCCGGGTTCATGTGGAACAGCATCCGCGCGAACTGGTGGCTGATGTTGGCGTATTCGTAGCGGGTGTAGAGCACGCGCCCGTTGTTGAGCACGCCCGGATGCCAGTTGCTCTCCTGGTCGAACGTCAGCATCCGCGTCGTGTCGCGCGCGGGATCATAAAGACAAAGCCCGGTGACATACGAACTGCCGTCCTCGCAAGGCACGGCGTGGAACCCGCGGGTCGAATTGAAGAGGATGCGGCCATCGGGCAGATAGCAGGCATCGCCGTTGTCCACGTCCGCGGGCGTGTCCTTCGTCATCTGTCGCAGGCCGCCGCCGTCGAGCTTCATCTCGAACACCTGAAACGCGCCCGCCTCATCCGGGTAGGAGAAGAGCAGACGGTCCGCGTCGTAGTGCAACTCCAGATGCTGGACCATGCGGCCGAAGGCGGGCTTGAAAACCGTCCGCAGCGCGGCTCCGCCAGCCTTCGTCGGCACAGCAATGATCTCATCCTGCCAAAACGAATTCACTGGAGGGCTTTTGGGTCGAAAGTCGCACGCCCAGTTCACCGTGAAGCCATACCTTTGGCCCCAGTCCCAGTAAAGGTGCGACCGAGCGCCCTTGATCTGGCGGCTGAGGCAGACGAGTTCCTTCGCGTCCAGCAGCGGATTGGCCAGCAACAGATCGCGGCCGAACGCGAACAACCTCTCCGCATCCCGCATCGCCTGTGGAATCGCCTGCCGAATCGCCTTCGAGTCGCCGTCCTCCAGCGCCTCGCGCAACGCCGGCAGCCGCCGTTCCCAAGCCGCCAGTTTCGCGTCCAAGTCGGCGGGCGCGTTTCCGAGATCCGCCAGCGCGCGGCGCAGCGCGGGCGGGTTGAATTCCACCGCCAGCCGCGCCAGCCAATGCCGCCGTTCACGGTCGAGTTCCAGCAGCGCGGTCAAGCCGGCCTGGCTCTCTTCGTCGCGCAACTTCGCCGCAAGCGCCAGACACTCCTCGCGCAGCGCCATCGAACGGACCATGCCCGCGAGCCGCTGCGCATGGGCCTTGGGCGACTCATGTGGCATCCGTTTCGGGTCTCGCAACGCCGCCGCCTCAATGCGCCGCACTGTTTGCCACTTCTGCCCGTCGAGTGAGACCTGCACTTCGATGTCCTGGTCCACTCGATCCTGAAAATGGCCCGTGCGGTCGCGCGAGAACGCCACGCGGTTGATCTCCGTCACGGCCGGCAGGCTGATCTGCGCCCAGCCTCGGAGGTTGCCCGCGGCGGGAATCCAACTGCGCGCATTGCCGTATTGCCCGTCGTTGAGATGCTCGATCTTGTGGCTGCGGTTGTCGGCGAAACAGGAAGACGCCGTTGCCTTCGCGCCGGCGGTTGCCAGCGCGACGTTGCCCGGCTTGCCCGGCGAAAAGATTTCCAGTTCGTCCACGCAAGGCTCGCCGCTGCGGCAGAGGAGCGCCAACCGCACGTCGCGCGCGCGGATGGCGTCGAAGGAGATTTCCATGACGCCCGCAGTCAACCCGGAACTGGCGCGTCTGGGCTTCTTCGGCGCCGGCGCATCGGCAGCGTGCAACACGGCCAAAGGCGTGATGAGTAATGCAGTGAGGAGTGTAAGGGTTTGTTTCATGGCCTTCCGTTCGTCGTCCGAGCATTCACTTCAAGATGCTTCGTCCCGTTGCCAAAGCCCATGCGTGCCGAGATGCGGTCCGCGTGGGCGCGCACGGCGGCGCCGACCTCCGGGATGCGTTTGCGCTCCAAATCCATCATCAACCCGGTCGTCCAAACGGCGGCCACCGGATATGCCGCGCGGTCGAAGACTGGCGCGCCGATGCAATAAACCCCCTCGAACTGCTCGGCGTTGTCGAAGGCATAACCCTTCTCAACCACCGCCGCCAATTCGCGGCGCAACTCGTCCTTGGTCGTGATCGTCCGCTCGTTGAACCGGACGAACTTCGTCGCCGCGATGACGGCCTCGCGTTCCTTTTCCGGCAGAAAAGCCAGCATCGCCTTGCCGGGAGCCGAGCTATACGCCGGCACGCGATAGCCGAGCTTGGAAACGAAGCAGAACATCCGGCTGCCGATCGCTTCGTCCAGCACGACGACCTCCGCGCCTTCCCGCACGCCGATGAGCACGGTGTCCACGACGACGTCACGCAGTTCCCGCATGATGTCCAACGCGTGCTCGACCAGGTTGGTTTCCGTGATGGCGCGCTGGCCGATGAGCAGCAGTTTCCGCGTCATGCGGATCTGTTTGGTCTCCGGATCGCGGCTGACCAGTCCCAGTTCCTCCAGCGCCATCACGATCCGATAGGCGCTGGAGACCGGGAATTTCAGGTCGTCCGCAATTTCGGTGAGCACGCGCCCACGCGGATGGGCCGAGAGGTTTTCGAGGATTTGGAGCCCGATCCGCAAGCCCGGCACGTCGTAGTTCGGCTTGGACTTCTTCGGCCGCCTTCCGGCCCGCGCAGTGTGATTTTGCATATACAACCAGCTTTTATATGCAAAATCATCGGCGCGCAACAAGAAACGGTCAGTCGTAGAGCGCTTGCTGAATCTCCGGCATCGCCAGCGGCCTGGCCGGCGAGTTGTTTGGCCTGCTCGGCGGGATCGAACGAGCCGTAGAAAACCGCGTTGCAGTCAATCCACGCCGCCAGACGGCGCAGGTCGGCGTCGGTGAGTTTTACGCCTTCGTGGCCGGCGCGCAACATCTTCATCAGCCGGCTGCCGAGCACGCCGTAAACGCCGCCGACGGGCAATGGGCAATGGGGGTCAGGTCTCAACATTAGACATTTCCCTCATCACTT
>DYDC01000206.1 GCA_020718125.1 Methylacidiphilum sp.
AAGGCCGCGTTGCACGAGTCGGATTCTGCCGCCCCTGACGGGGCTTGTCCCTTGTTGCCAGCCCACCCAGCGTTGAAACGCCGGGCTATTCTCGACCGTCCCTTTCGGGACTTGGCGCGGGTGTCAAGTTGCGCCCGGTGCTGGCTCAAACCGCTTTCGTCGAGGAAAACGATGGCGCGCCGCTGCTGGCGGGCTTTTTTTAATGGCGGGACAGCGGCGTTGCTTCCACGCTCGAATCTTTTTCTCATCCCGCTCCAAGGCGCGCCGCGCCGGTTTCTGGCAGCTCCAGCCGAGCTGGCGAAGCAGGCGGCTGACTTGGGAAGGCGAATACCGGCGCCCGAATTGTTGCCCGATCAGGATCACAATGCGGGGCAAGGTCCAGAGCGCGGTGGCGTATCCCAGCGTTTTCTCCGGCCCGCGCTGCAACTCGGCGGCCAGTTTGACGCGATCCAAGGGCTGGAGCCGGGCTTTGCGCCCCACCTGCCCGGAGTGTTTGAGAGATTGGCTGCCGTCGGCTTTCCACGCCTTGTGCCAACGCCCCGCGGATTCGTTGCTGACGCCCAAACGGCGGGCGACTTCGGCCTTGGTGCGGCCTTGCTCGAAGAGCTTGGCCGCGTTCATGCGTCGCCGCTCCAGCGCGGCGGCTGGCGCGACTCTGCAGCCAACACATGGCCTATCGCTGGCTTTGCGGTGGGGTGAGTGTGAACTACCACTTGCTGGCCGACTTTCGCACGCAGACCGAGAAGCTGGACGGGTTGCTCACACAACTGGTGGCCTCGCTGATGAAGGACGGGTTGGTGAGCTTGCAACGGGTGGCGCAGGACGGGATGCGGGTGCGGGCCCACGCGGGCAAGAGTTCCTTCCGACGCCGGCAGCGGCTGGAGCAATGTCTGGCCGAAGCGCAGCAGCAGGTGGCACGGCTCAAGAGCCAGGCGCAGGAGACGAAGGAGTCGGCCGACCTCCGGCAGCAGGCGGCACGGGAACGCGCGGCGGCCGAGCGGCAGGCGCGCGTGGCGGCGGCACTCAAGCACTGCGAGCAAGTGCAACAACAACGGGAGGCCAGCGGGCGCAAAGACCGGCAGAAGCCGGCACGGGCCTCGACCACCAACCCCGAAGCGCGGGTGATGAAGTTTGCCGACGGCGGGTTTCGGCCGGGCCACAACGTGCAGTTTGCCACGGCCACGGGCAGTGGGGTGATCGTGGGCGTGGAGGTGGTCAACGCTGGCAACGACCAAGGGCGGTTGACGCCGATGCGCCAACAGATCAAGACCCGCTACGGGCAGGCGGCGGAGGAGGCGTCGGTGGACGGAGGCTTCGCGGACTTGGAGGAGATTGAAGCGGCGGAGGCGGCGGGCTGCCGGGTGTATGCGCCGGTGCGGGAGGAGGCCAAGAAACGGGAGGCGGGAGAGAATCCGTATGCGCCCGTGGCGGGCGACAGCGCGTCAGTGGCGGCGTGGCGTGCGCGGGTTGAAGAAGTGCAAAGCGGTGGCGTTGCTCTACGCGCTGACCCACGACTTGCTGCAAGCCGTCAAACTGCGGGCGGCGGTGGCGGTGAGTTAAGCGGTGGGGCCAGCAAAGAATCCGAGCGAGCCGATGAGATAACAACGGCGGATAAACCGGGGAAAGTTCGACGGCGATCAACGCCCCCCGCGACTTGTCGCTAAAGGCGAAAAACTCACGGCCTCGGAGTGACGCGGCTACATTCGACGCCGAGCACGTGGGCGAGCTTGGCGATGGTCGCAGCTTTGTGGCCGATGCCGAGCGCAAAGTGATGCGTCGGCCCCTCCGCGACCCAGCGTTTCAGGAACGTCCGCACGTCCGGCTTGAAGACGCCGTGCGTGTTCGTGTTGCCCGTCGGCGGAATCGGCCCGCGCACGCTCTCGCCCTCGGCGACGACGAACTTGAACTTGCCGTCCGCCTTCACGCCGATGCTCAACATCGTGATCGGCCCTTCCTTGATGTTGAACTCCACACTCGCGCCCGCGCCAGGCTTGCCGTGGTATTTCAACAGGCTGCGCAACACCGGCTTCTTGTCGGCGATGTTGACGTGATGCGGCCCGTCGTGGCCCACCAGCACCGAGCCGCGCTGGAAATCCACCGGATGGAACTCCGCAAAGCTGCCGCCGATGTCGAGCCGGTCCATGATGAGCATCGCGATGCAGGTCTTGATGTCGAACTCGCCGCACATCGGAAACCCCGCGCCGGTCAGCAACGAGTTGCCGACGATGAGGTTCGTCACCAGTTCGCGCATCGGCGTGCCGGCTTCGGCCTCGTAGTAGTAAGCCAGCCCGTCGAGTTTCTTGTCGGCGATGAACTTCTCCAACGCCACTGCCGCCTTCGCCGCGACGTGCAGGTCCTTGTCCGTGAGCTTCGTCGTGATCGGGTCCGACTTCGGGTCGGGCGTGTCGAAGAAGGCGAGAATCTCCCGCTTCTTTGCCTCAATTTCCGCCGCGTGCTCGTCGCGGTAGTGGCGCAGGATGTCGTCCGGCTCGCACTGCACGACATGGCTGCCGAACGCCGCCGTTACCGCTGTCGGGTCGGTATGCATGTCGAGCATCGCCTCCAGCACGTGACCCATGTGGCCGATCCGCGCGGGGCGCAGGTCGTGCAGCGCCTTCGCGATGCCGCACCAGTCCGCCAACTCCGCATCCGCCACCGGATCGTCGTCGAGCGTGCCGAGAATCACGTCTGGCGCTTTCCTGCCCAGCCGAATCGCGACACCCTGAAACTCCGGCACCGAGCAGAAGTCATCGTTGCAGAGCTGCATGTAAGTGGACGCGCGTTCGTAGTCCATCGCCTTGAGCGGCTGGAGCGCCACGAGCACCAACGGCACGTCCAGCCCGCGCAGGATTGCGCCGACGGTGGATGATGTGGCGTAGGTCACCATGTCCACGAACACAAGGTCGAGATTGGCGGCCTTGAGCTTCGGCAGCAGTTTACTCGCGCCGATGGCGTCGTCCACCATGCCGAAGTTGGTGACGGTGACGCCGTGCGCCTCGACCTTCTTGACGAGATGGTCGAGCTTGCGATGCATCTCGTCGAGCAGTCCGGGGAACTGCGGCCAATAGATGTAGTGACCGACACCGAAGATGCCGACCTTTGCGGTGAGAGGTTTTCGTCGCGGGATTTTCATATCGTGTCTAGCGGCTGGATTTGTCGAATACGCGTTTGATTGCTTCGAGATAGGTTGTGCCGGTTCGCTCCTCAGGCAGCAGATAGCCGCCCTCGGTCCATTCGTTCCAAGCGTTGATCAGGACACCGAACGGCTTGCGCGGGTCGCGCTCGATGTGCCGGCGGGCGTCGCGGAGCAGTTGCTCGAACCGCTCCGGCGTGTTGCCAACGACGACCGGCCCGTAGGGATACTCCCGCTTGGGGAACGGCCACGGCACGTCCTGCCGGCACCTCGGCGTGACATCCCAGCCCATTGTCACCACGGGAAGATTCACGAGCGGCGCGGCGGCCATTTTCTCCCAGTGCGCACGGTGGGCATCCATCAGGTCCTCGTATCGCTCGGTGAAATCGGGCTGAACCTTGCCGGCGGAGTTGACGGTGTATCGGCAGGTGCTGAGGAACCCGGCTTGTTCCATCACGGCGGCGCTGGCTGGATTCCACACCATCGCGTTCCAGTGCATCGGCGGCAGGCCGGCTTTGCGCAGGCGTGCGTCCATCTGTTTGAGCAGTGCGCGGGTTTCCTGCGGGCCGCCCAGTTGCTTCACGAACTTCTCCGACTCGAAGACGCTGAAGAAAAGGCCGCCGTCCACGCGCCAGTAGTTCGGCTGCCGGAAATAGTGCGCGATGCAGTAATCAACCATCCGCGCCAGGTCGCGCGGTGAATGGCGCGACGGGAGCCAGACGGTTCGCGGTGTTCCAAGCTCCGGGCAGAACTGGTCACGCCGGTCGTGGTTGGCCCACATGAGGGCGAACTTCATGCGCTTGCGGTTCGGCGCGCGCAGGAAGCCACGCTCCAGCGCCTCCTCCATGTTCTTCACGCCGCTATACCAATACCAGTCGTAGAGGAACACGGTGATCCCGTGGTCAGCGGCAAGGTTGATCTCGCGCGCCACCCATTTCGGGTCGCTCTCATCAAAGCAGCCCCACAGCGACTTCTTCGGCTGCTCGTGTCCCGGAAACCGTGGGATGGCCGCCTTCATTCCCTCCCATTCCGTCCAGCCGTTGCCTTTCCATGCGCTGCCGTGGTCGTAGCTGTGCCAGTGCGGATAATAAACCGCCATGACCTCCGGCCGTTTTGCGCGTGTTTCCTCAGCCGCCGCCACGTCCCAAGCCAGGCAGGCGAGGGCCAATATCATGATGGAATGGATAGTTTTCATTTGCTTGTCTTCTGGCTCCACCACGCCCGTGCGACCAGCGCGGCGGTCTTTCTTAGTTCATTCGAAACCTGCTCCTGCCGCTTCCTGCCAAAACGCACCGTTGGCGCACCGACACCCAACGCCGCCGAAATGCCGCGCCAAGGATCAGACACCGGCACCGCGAGGCCACTCACGCCTTCGCATAATTCGTCGGCGGTCGTGGCAAAGCCATGGCGCCGCACGCGCTCCAACTCGGCGCGAAGTCTTGCCGCCGACGCCAACGTGCGCGGCGTATAGCGCACCAGTGGCGTCTCCTTCATGTAAGCCTCCAGCGTGTGGGCCGACATCGCCGCCAGCAGCACCTTGCCTGTCGCGGTGCAATACGCGCCGGAGCCGACATCCTCCGGCTCCTGCACCGCCAGCGCCCGCGGCGACACCATGTAGATGAGCCGCACGATGCGCCCGTCCACCAGCGCCGCGAGCAGGACCGACTCGCCGGCGCTCTTCGCCAGCGCGCGGACATGCGGCAGCGCGCTCTCCGTCATCACGTTCAGGAAGTCGGCGTGCCGGGCGAGGAACGTCAGCCGCGGGCCGAGCAAGAACCGTTTGCCCGCGTCCTGCCGCAGGTAACCCCGCCGCTTCAGCGTGGCGGCGATGTTGTGGACAGACGTCAGGTTGATGCGGAGCTGCTTGGCCAGCGCGCGAGTGCCGATCCCCTCGTCATGGCCGGCAACGGCTTCGAGGACATCGAGGCTCTTGTCGAGACTGAGCATGAGTGGCATTGGCGGTTCCTTAGCGCTGTTCCGATAATCAGAACGGCGTTTCTTTTATCGGAACGGCCTGCGCCAGTCAATCCCATCTTTTGCCAGAATGGGCGGGCGCAACTCGACACACGCGCCAAGTCCCGAAAGGGACGGTCGAGAATAGCCCGGCGTTTCAACGCCGGGTGGGCTGGCAACGAGGGACAAGCCCCGTCAGGGGCGGCAGAATCCGACTCGTGCAACGCGGCCTT
>DYDC01000207.1 GCA_020718125.1 Methylacidiphilum sp.
GAAAATCAATCCTGCGAAGGTCCGCTGCGGTTCACGCTTCTCTAACCATGAAATCTCGAGAGGCATTAGCCCTAGCTTGACTTCGGGGGGGGTGCTTCTACGATGCGAGACACCGTTTCACACGCATGTCCACCACGCTTCGCCTCGAAGTCGAGTCGCCGAAAGGCCGGCACACCATCCTTGTCCCGCACACCCAGCGGCAGCGGAGACTGACCGAGTTGCTCCGCAAAAAAGACCTCCCCCTGAATACTCGCTGCGGCCAGCGGGGCTTCTGCGACGGCTGCCTGGTTGAGCTGGTCGCCGGCTCGCTCATCCACACCGCCAGCGGCGCGCAGGTCAGCGCGGCGGACAAGCCCGTGCCGCTTCACGGCTGCGAACACCGGCTCGGCGGGGCGGGCGCGGACATTCGCATCCCGCCGCGGTCGCTGCTGGCCTACGAACCGCAGGTGGTCAGCGAGTTCCGCATCAATGTCCCCCGCGCGCACGACCCCCTCTGGCAACGGCTGGAAGTCGCGCGGGAGGAGATTCCGGCGGGCAAAGCGCTCGCCGACGAGATCTGCCACGTCATCGCGCGCCGCTATGACCGCCGCCGGCCCGTGCGGCTCGCATTGGTCGCCGTTGAACACCTGAAGAATCTCGCGCACGCGGCGAAACTCTTCGTCACCATCGAATGCCGCGGCGACCAGTGGCTCATCACCGAAGTCGCGGACAGGCCGAAGCCGCCGGGTCTGGGAGTGGCGATTGATGTCGGCACGACCACCGTGGCAATCCTGCTCGTGGACCTGAGCGACGGCCGCATCGTGGCGCGCGCGGCCGGCTTCAACAGGCAGATGCACCTCGGCGACGACGTGCTGACGCGGATCAACCTCTGCATGACCGACCCGGCGATGCTGGGGCCGTTGCAGGAGGAAGTCGTCAACCAAACCATCCATCCACTGGTCGAGGAGGCCTTGAGTCAGGCGGGTGTGTCGCCGGACCGCGTGGGATGCTTCGTCATGGCCGGCAACACGACGATGCTGCACCTGCTGGCCGGCGTGGACCCGACGCCGATGGGCATCGCGCCGTTTACGCCCGTGTTTCTGGAACATCGCGTCCTGCCCAGCAACGATGTTCGCATGAAACCGCTGACCGGCAAGCCGCCCACCGAGCCGGTGGCGCCCAGCCCATCGCCCGCGCCCGTGCCGGACGACCCGACGATCCATCTGCTGCCAAGCGCCGCGGCCTACATCGGCGCGGACCTGACCGGCGGGATTTTTTCAAGCGGCTTGATTTACGATGAAGGCCCCAGCCTGCTGGTGGACGTCGGCACCAACGGCGAGATCATCCTCAAGCACGGGGACAAACTGCTCGGCTGCTCGACGGCGGCGGGGCCGGCGTTCGAGGGCGCGGGCCTGACCAATGGCGTCCGCGCGGGCGACGGCGCGCTCAGCCACATCACGTTGCACGATGCGCCGTTCAAGCTGGACACGGAAGTCATCGGAGCAACACAGCCGATGGGCATCTGCGGCACGGCTTACGTGGACTTCATGTCGCAGGCGCGCAAGATCGGCCTTCTCAACCGCAGCGGCCGTTTCGAGCGGGACACCGTGCCCGGCGCGGTGACGCATCTGGTGGAGTCGGAGGACTACGGCCGCGCGTTTCGCGTGGCGAGGGCGCACGGCAAACGCGAGATAGTCATCTCGGAACTGGACATCGCGCGGCTGTTGCAGGCCAAGGCCGCCATTGCCGCGGGCATGTTGACGCTGCTCCATCGCGCCGGCTTGAAGCCGGAGCAGGTCAAGACGCTCTACCTAGCGGGCGGGTTCGGGATGCACATGAACGTCGGCAACGCGATCGGCTGCGGCTTGTTCCCCGGTTTCCGGCTCGACCAGGTCCATCTGGTCGGCAACACCTCGCTGGCGGGCGCTTATCTGGCGCTGCTCGACAGCGGTGTGCTGGAGCAGCTCACGCTGGTCAGCAAACGCATCGAGATCGTCGAGTTGAACCTCGATCCCGGCTTCGAGGACCGGTTCATAGACCAGCTCTCGCTGCCGGAGTGAGCGGCAGCGCGAAAGCGCGGCTCACCGCAGGTTCTTCGGCAGCGGGTAGTATCCCACCGAGGCATATTTTATAAACATGTGGACTGGCCTTGAACTTCTTGAAGAACGCCGCGATCTCTTCGGGCCGGAGCGGCCGTGATTCGTTGGCGATCTGGGTCGTGCCGTTGAGCAAGGCCGCAATCCCGACGCCGGACCCGCCACCGGAAATCTGGATGGCAGTGCCGGGATGGCTCTTCCTGTAAACCTCAGCCCATCGCTGGGAGAGAACGACCGTCGTGTCGGAGCCTTTGATGGTGACGGCGGCCGCATCGGCGTCAAGCGAAACCCCGCGAGCCAGTAGCCAACGCAACACTTGCGGCTGGCTGCTGGCTCGCGGGCACGAAAACATTCAACGGCAAGCAAAACATTCGCGCTGACTCATCATCACCAAACCCCATGCCAGCGCACTCGTCCCGCGTTTAACGCCAACCACTATACAGCACCTCGGCGATCTGGACCGCATTGAGCGCGGCGCCTTTGAGCAACTGGTCGCCTGCCACAAACAGCGCGAGGCTGTTCGGGTGGCTCATGTCCTCGCGGATGCGGCCTACGAGACAGTCGTATTGCTCCGTCGCGTCAATCGGCATCGGGAAGAGGTTCTTCTCGCGTTCGTCCACCAGCTTCACGCCGGGCGACTTCGCGAGAATCTGTCGAGCCTGCTCGACCGACAACGGCCGCTCGAACTCCGCCACGATGCTCTCGCTGTGCGCGCGCAACACCGGCACACGGATGCAGGTCGGGCAGATCTTGATGGTTTCGTCGTGGAAGATCTTCCACGTCTCCTTGACCATCTTGTTCTCTTCCTCGTTGTAGCCGTTCGGGCCGATTTTCGTGTTGTGGCTGAAGAGATTGAACGCGTAACGGTGCGGCATGATCTTCGGCACGGCGGGCTTGCCGGCCAGCACGTCGCGGGTCTGGTCCTCCAGCTCCGCCATCGCCTGGGCGCCGGCGCCGCTGGCGGCCTGGTAGGTCGAGACGACCACGCGCCGCAGCTTCGCGGCCTGATGCAGCGGCCAGAGCGGCATCAGCATGATGATGGTCGAGCAGTTCGGGTTGGCGATGACGCCCTTGTGGAGCTTGATGTCCTCCGGGTTGATCTCCGGCACCACCAACGGCACGCTCTCGTCCATGCGGAACGCGGACGAGTTGTCCACCACCACCGCGCCGGCCTTCACCGCGTCGGCGGCGAACTCGCGCGAGCGGCTTGCGCCGGCCGAGAAGAGCGCGATCTCCACGCCCTTGAAACAGTCGTGAGTCAGCTCCTGCACCGGCATCGGCTTGCCCTTGTAAGGCAGCGTCTTGCCCTTCGAGCGGGCGCTGGCGAACAGCGAAAGCTTGCCCACCGGAAAATTGCGTGTTTCCAGCGTCTTGATCATCTCGACGCCCACCGCACCGGTGGCGCCGACCACTGCGACATGATACGAACGGCTCACCTCTTGTATTTTCCTTTTCTCGTAGCCGCGTCACTCCGTGGCGCGAACTTATGATCCCCCGATGCGCGTCACGGAATGACGCGGCTACTATCCACTATCCACTTCCCCAAATCGGGAGCCGCGCAGTATAGTCGCCGCAGTTTTCCGTGCAACTGCTTTTCAACGAACTTTGCCGCCGTCTTGGCTCCGCCGCCGCGCCCCCGCTCGCGCTGGTGGTCAGCATCGAACGCCAGCGGATCGCCCTTTTCCGCAATGGCGTCCTCGCGGTGGAATGGCCCGTCTCCACCTCCCGTTTCGGCGTCGGCAGCCTTCGCGACAGCTTCAAGACCCCACTCGGCCTCCACCGCATCGCCGAGAAGATCGGCGCCGGCATGCGCCTCGACACCGTCTTCAAAGGCAGCAAGCCGGTGGAGAAGCCTTCAGCTCTCAGCTCTCAGCCCTCAGCCGATCTCATCATGTCCCGCATCCTCTGGCTGGACGGCTGCGAACCGGGGCTGAACCGCGGCGGCGACGTGGACAGCCACGACCGTTACATCTACATCCACGGCACCGTCCACGAGGACCGCATCGGCACCCCCGACAGCCACGGCTGCGTCCGGATGAGCAACGCCGACGTGGCGGCGTTGTTCGACTTGGTGGAATCGGGGACGCCGGTGATGCTTGGTTGAGCTTCCAGTCTGCGGCGGGTCATGGTATTTTCCTCGCGCTGACTTGCAACACAGGGTGAACTCATGGTGAAACCAGAACAACTCGCGGGTGAAGAATGGGCGGAATGGTATCGGCTCACGCCGGTGCAGCGCTGGCTGGAAAGCGAGAAGCTCTGGCAAACCTACCTCGCGCTAGGAGGCTCGCTTGATCCCGAACCCGATACGCAAAGTCCTTTCTTCGATGCGCGCGCACCGCGTCCGCGCCCTGCTCATGGGCGGCCAGGCGTGCGTGTTCTACGGCGCGGCCGAGTTTAGCCGCGACACCGATTTCGCCATCCTCGCCGACCCGCGCAACCTCGCCCGCCTTCGCGAAGCGCTCGATGAACTGCGCGCGGAAACCATCGCGGCGCCGCCCTTCGAAGTCCGTTTTCTGCGCCGCGGGCACGCGGTTCACTTCCGCTGCCAGCATCCGGAGGCCTTGCGGATGCGTGTGGACGTGATGTCACGGATGCGGGGCGTTGACCCTTTCCCACGGCTCTGGGCCAGGCGCACGACGATCCGGCTGCCCGATGGCACGGACTGCGACCTGCTTTCCCTGCCTGACCTTGTCCAGGCCAAGAAGACGCAGCGCGACAAGGACTGGCCCATGCTTCGCCGGCTGCTTGAAGCCCACTGTTTCCAAAACCGGAGACATACGACTCCCCAGCACGTCCGCTTCTGGTTGCGCGAACTGCGGACGCCGGAGCTGCTGATCGAAGTCGCCGGAGCCTATCCGCGCCTGTGCCGGCAACTGGCCGACACGCGGCCGTTGCTCCGGCTCGCCGCGCCCGGACAGGAAACAGCGGTGGCCAAGGCGATCAATGACGAAGAAGATCGGGAGCGCGAGCGGGACCGCCGATACTGGCTGCCGCTCAAGGCTGAACTCGAAAGATTGCGGCACGGAAAATGAAGACCTTCCACGAAGACCGCATCGGCACCCCCGACAGCCACGGCTGCGTCCGCATGCGCAACGCGGATGTGGCGGCGCTGTTTGACATGGTGGAGCCGGGGACACCGCGACGGCCCCGGCCAGCGAGACTTGCTCATCGGTTAACAAGGCCTGGGCCGGCTTTGAGTTCGTGGCCTTTGCCAGGCGCGGCGGCCAGTGCCACCGGCAC
>DYDC01000208.1 GCA_020718125.1 Methylacidiphilum sp.
CGTGCCATGCCCGCAGGAATGCGCCGCCAGCCGCTTCAACGCAAGCTACATGTCTGATGTTGAGACCTGACCCCGATCACCTCACAAACCTCCCTTCCCCTATCTCATCAGGACAGGCCGGCGTGGCGTCCCGCGCTGCCCGAAAGCCCCACGCCGAAAAGCACGGCACTTCTCGTTTTCCTGGCGTTGCAAAGGGCGCGGTTTTGTGTTTGGCTGCTGCGCAAAGGAGATCACCATGAATTTGCTTCAAATCGCCTGGGTTGCTGGATTGTTGGTCTGCGGGATGGGTGTGGCGCTGCTCGGCAGCGTGAAGGTGCCGCTCGCGCGGCGGCTGGAGATGGACGAGGGGCGCGTGGGCGGGCTGGTCTCGATGTTCGGCTTCGCCATGATCCCGGTAATGTTCATGATGGGCTTCCTCACCGACTTTCTCGACAAGAGGCTGGTCGTCCTCGGCGGATGTCTGTTGATCACGTCGAGTTTCGTGGTTCTCGCGCTGGCGCGGCGTTACAAGACAGCGCTGTTGTCAGTGTTCCTGCTGAGCGCCGGATGGTCGGGCGTCGTGAACGTGCTCAACGTCCTCATGCAGGCGGCATTCGGCGGCAGCCCGACCTATGCCATGAACCTCGGCAACTTCTTCTTCGGCCTCGGCGCGTTCCTGACGCCGCTGTTCATCGCGTTCCTGTCGAAGCGGGCCGGCTTCGTGAAGACGCTCTTCGTGCTGGCCGTCGTGGCATTGTTGCCGGGCGTGCTCGCGTTCGGCGTGGACTTCGCCGCGCTGGCGGGACCAGCCAGCACGCAAGCCGGGCCGGGCATCGGCGTGCTGCTGACCGATCCGATCATGTGGCTGACGGCGCTGGCGCTGCTGTTCTTCGCGCCAATGGAAGCGACGATGAGCGCGTGGACGACGACCTACCTGAGCGACAAACGTGCTTCCGAAACGCTCGCGTCCGCAATGCTCTCGACCTACTGGCTGGCTTACACCATCGCGAGGCTCGGCGCGGCGCTGCTGGTCGCGGCGTTCCCGCTGACGGCCGGCGGGACGGGCTGGTTGATTGTCGGCCTCGCGGTGTTCTGCCTGTTGGTCTGGGTGGGCGCGGTCATCAGCCCCAACCGCGGCATGGCGTGCGCGATGGTGGCGCTGGCCGGCGTGGCCTTCGGGCCGACGTTTCCGACGATTGTCGGCGTGCTGATTGGCCACGTGGATCCGGCGGTGGCCGGCCGCGCGGTCGGGTTGTTCTTCATGATCGGCGGCATCGGCTGGTCGCTCATTCCCATCCTCATTGGCGCCTATGCGCGCAGCGCCGGCGTCCAGCGCGCCTTCCTCATCGCCGTCGGCGCGGGCGTCGGCCTGACCGCGACCGCGCTCGCGCTGCGGTCATTTATGATTTGAGACCCGCCGCCCTTGTGCGCGAAGTCGTGGTGAGCCGGTTCACGCCGGGATAGATCAAGCCGATCATGTCCTGGCTGCCCGCCGGCTCGGCTTTGCCCTTGTTCTCCTCGGCGTAGAGTTTCGCAACCAGCGCGGAAGGGTCACGGCGCGGCAGGCGGCCGTTCCAGAGTCTCATCGCCACCTTGCGCGTGCCGGTGGCCATGCCCGCGCGTTCCATCCACCAGAACGTCGTCTGCAAGCCGATGACCACCATCGAGCCGGGCGGTGTCGGGTTGAGTCGCGACACGAACGACTGGTCAATCCAGCCGCCCGCCAGCGCGACGCGATACGGAATCTCGCCGATGACGTCCGTGAGCTTGCCGCCAGATTTCTTCGGCGCGGTCGCGTCCTTTCGCAGGATCAGATGACGTCTTCGACGACACGTTTGCCGGCCTTGCGGTCGCGATACTGCTGCTCGATCCACTTGTAGGTCGTGCGCAGGCCCTTGCGGAGCGGCGTGTTCGGCTCCCAGTTCAGCATCTTCTTGATGAACGTGTTGTCGCTGTTGCGGCCCGCGACGCCACGCGGCGCGTCGAGGTCATGCTTCCGCTTCAGTTTGACGCCGCCAATGCTCTCCACGAGGCTGACGAGGTCGTTGATCGAGATCAGTTCGCTCGTGCCGAGGTTGATCGGCGTGGCGATGAGGTTGTCGGCGTGCATGATCTTGTCAATGCCCAGCGTGCAGTCGGCGATATACATGAAGCTGCGCGTCTGGTGGCCGTCGCCCCAGATGACGATCTCCTTCTTGCCGGTGTCTTTCGCCTCGATGACCTTGCGGCAGATGGCGGCGGGCGCCTTTTCGCGGCCGCCATCCCACGTGCCCCACGGCCCATAGACGTTGTGGAAGCGCGCGATGGCGGTCTTCATGCCGCGCTCGGCCGTGTATTCCTGGCAGAACATCTCCGACACCAGCTTCTCCCAACCATAACCGCGCTCGGCCATCGCCGGATACGCGTCGGACTCCTTCAACGCACGGCAGTTCGGGTCTTCCTGCAACTTCACGTTATAGGCACAGGCCGAGCTGGAGTAGAAGTAACGCTCGACGCCGGCGCGATACGCCGCCTCGATGAGGTGCGTGTTGATGAGAACGCTGCGCAGGCACTCGACACGGAAACGCTCGATGAACCCCATGCCGCCCATGTCCGCCGCGAGGTTATAGACCTCCGCCGCGTCCTTGACGGCCACCTTGCAGTTGGCCTCGTCGCTCAGGTCCAGGCACCAGCTTTCCACGCCCGGCGTCCGCTGATACCACATCGCCAGCGGCTTCTTGTCCACCGCGCGGATGCGCGTGAAGCCCTTGTCGCGGAAATACCGCACCAGCGACCCGCCGATGAACCCGCCGGCGCCGCCCACCAGAATCAAATCATCTTTCCTCATGACTGCTTTTCCTTTCTCTCGATCTGCGGACCCGAAGGCCCGATTGACAACGCCGCGGAGATTACACGCTCCCCTGGCTTTTGAAAATAGCCATGATTGACTGAACGATGCCCATTCTTGACCGCGCCTTATGCGCGCGAAATCCCGCTGCCATTCAAACCCATGCCCGCTCGTCTCAGCTTGGGTCAGTCTCGCAGTCTTCCCGGCAAACAGACGGCGCCCACAGCTATTTGACCGTCACCGTCTTGGCGAGGTTGCGGGGCTGGTCAATGTGCTCACCGCGCAGGTCGGCAACGTGGTAAGCGAGCAACTGGAGCGGGATGGCGATGGTCACCGGCGAAACCATCTCGTGCGTCGGCGGAACCCAGATCATGTCGTTGGGCTGCGCGGTTGTGTCCCGCGGGCCGGCGGCATCGTCTGCGCCCGTCTGCAACACCTTCGTGTCGCCGTCGAAGGCCACGGCGATCACCGGCCCGCTGCGGGCCTTGATCTCCATGATGTTGCCAATCATCTCGTCATGGGTCGGCCCACGCGGCGCGACGGCAACGACAAAGACATCCGGGCACACCAGCGCGATGGGGCCGTGTTTCATCTCGCCGGCAGAGTAAGCCTCGGCGTGGATGTAGCTGATCTCCTTCATCTTCAGCGCGCCCTCCATCGCCGAGGCGAGGTTGACGCCGCGGGCGAGGAAGAGAGCGGAGGTCTTCTGGAAGTGTTTGCGGGCAACGGCCACCACGTCACTTTCGCGGCGGAGCAATTCCTCGGCGTGCGCCGGCGCGGCCAGCAACGCCGCCTTGATCGCGCGCAATTCCTCCGCGCTGGCGGCGCCGCGGACTTCCGCGAAATGCAGCGCCAGCAGGGCGATGGTGAGAATCTGGAGCGTGTAGGCTTTGGTGGAGGCGACGCCAATCTCCGGGCCGGCCTGGATGTAGGCGACACCGTCGCCCTCGCGGGCGATGGTGCTGTCCACGACATTGATGACACCAAGGATGCGGGCGCCCTTGCGCTTCATGGTGCGGAGCGCCTCCAGCGTGTCGGCGGTCTCGCCGGACTGGCTGATGACGATGCAGAGCGTGTCCTCGAATACAACCGGATCGCGATGGCGCAGTTCGGCGGCGATGTCCGTCTCGGCCGGGATGCGCGCGAGCTTCTCCATCAGGAACCGGCCGACGACGCCGGCGTGGTAGGCCGTGCCGCACGCGGTGAAGACCACTTTGCGCAACCGGCGGATGTTGTCGGCCGTGAGGCCGATGTCCTCAAACGTGACGGGCTTGTCGGCGCTGCTGAGCCGTCCCGCCAGACACGCCCGCATCGCGACGGGCTGCTCGTGAATCTCCTTGTGCATGAACTTCTTGTGGCCGCCCTTCTCCGCCGCCTCGGCCGGCCACGGGATCACGTGGACATCGTGCCGCACGGGACGCAGCTCGAGGTCGATGATCTCGACACGGTCGGCCGTGATGCGGCACAACTCGTCGTCGCCGATGACATAGACCCTGTCGGTCTCCGCGCGGATTGCCCCCATGTCCGAGGCGATGAAGTTCTCGCCGTCGCCGAGGCCGACCACCAGCGGCGAGAACCGGCGCACAGCAATCAATTCACCGGGGTTGTCGGCACACACAACGCCGAACGCGAAGGCGCCCTGCAACTCACCCACGGCGCGCCGCACCGCCTCGCGCGGGTCGCCAGCGTAGTGTTGCTCGACAAGGTGCGCCATCACCTCCGTGTCGGTCTGGCTGCGGAACGTGTGGCCGGCGGCTTGGAGCTGGCGGCGGAGTTCCTGGTAGTTCTCGATAATGCCGTTGTGGACGACGGCAATGCGTCCGTTGCAACTCAGGTGCGGGTGGGCGTTGGTTTCAGAGGGCTTGCCATGCGTGGCCCAGCGCGTGTGGCCGATGCCGATCTGGCCCGCAATCGGGCGCCGTTCGAGCGCGCGCGCAAGGCTGTCCAGTTTGCCCGCGACCTTGTGCAGGTCGAGCCGTCCGGCGTTGACGACCACGATGCCCGCCGAATCGTAACCGCGATATTCCAACCGCCGCAGGCCGGCCAGACAGATCGCCGACGCCTGCCGCTGACCGATGTAACCAACAATGCCGCACATGAAATCGTTCTCCTCTTGACCGGCAAAGCATGACATGCGGCTTTGGCGAGAGCAAACTCGATTGCGTCACCACCGGGGGCGCACTGCCCCCATGCCTTGGGTTGGCCAACCTGAGCGGCGAGGGGGCTTCGCTGTTTTACGTGGGAGTGTCCGTGGCAACCCGAAGGGTTGCCAGAGAATAGCCGGGGGTCGAGTCTGCGAGACTCGCTGGACTGACCACCACTCCGCGTCGAGCTACGGGTTGCCAGAGAATAGCCGGGGGTCCCCGATGACCGACCCGATGAGACCCCGATGACGAAGAAACCACCTGCGCTTTGATCTCGCCGCAGAGGGCGGGATGCTTCGGTGCGCGAAGCTGGTGGCCAGAAACCACC
>DYDC01000209.1 GCA_020718125.1 Methylacidiphilum sp.
TCGGGTCGTAGGTAAACGCAGACGGCGCAGCGTCCGGAGCCGGCAGTGGCGCCGCGAGCGAGCGTTGACGCGATGCGGCGTCGAAATGCAGGTAATACCTCCTCGGTTCCAAATCCTTCGGTGGCCATTGGTCGCCATCCATCCACCCATCGCTGTTCATCACGAAATAGCGGATGGGTGGCCACGCGGTGACGACGTTGGTCTTGCCGCAGAGCCAGCGGTCGAACCATTCCAATTGCAGCGCGGAGAGTCGCAGGTCGCCCTTGGGGAAACTCACCGCGCCGGCCGGCCCGCGGCAACCGTGAGTCCACGGTCCCATGATCAGCCGCGTCTCGCGGCGGGTGACATCGCTGCCGCCGCGTGCGCGAAGCGCAGCCCAAAGGTCGAGATCGCCCTGGCTGAAGATGTCATACCAGCCGCCCACGAGCATGACGGGGACGGCGATCTTCTCGATGTTCTTCAGCGCGCTGATCGCATCCCACGCGCCGGGCTTGTCCCACGAAGCGACCACGTCGTTCCATGCCTGGACGTAGCTCGGCCCGCCGAGCGCGATGGCGCCGGCATCGCGCACCGGCAGGTGCCAGCACCACTCGCCGAACTGCCCCTTTTCGCGCCAGCGTTCCACTTCGGGCGGCAACACCTCATTGCGCAGGACCCGTTTGCTGTTGAACGCCTGGCCGATCATCCAGCCCTGCGCCAGCTCCAACCGCATCGTGCCGCCCTGGAAAAACACGCCGTCATTGAGGTCGGCTGGAGCGACCTGTGCCCAGACGGCGCGCAGGTGCGGCGGGCGCTCCATCGCCGCGGCGAGTTGCGTGAAGCCGACGTAGCTGCCGCCGTTCATCGCCACGTTGCCGTCGCACCACGGCTGGCGGGCGACCCACTCGATCGCGTCGTAGCCGTCCCGCGCCTCGTTCTTCATCGGGTAGAACTCGCCCTCGCTGCCGTAACGGCCCCGCGTGTCCTGCGAAACGATGGCGAACCGCGCCGCCGGATCGCCGGGCCGCACGGCTTCGCGGTCGAGCTTGCCCGGCGGCTTCGCGTCGTAAGGAGTGCGTGAGAGGATCGCGGGAACTTTGCGGTCGGTCTGCGGTCGGCGGATGTAGGTGCAGAGCTTGACGCCGTCACGCATCGGCACCATGACGTTGCGCTCGACGAGGATGGCGGGGGGCTGTTGCGCGAGGGCGGGAATCGCAACGGCCAGGAGCAAACTGGAAATCCGAAAGCCGAAGGCCGAAGGAAGGCCGAACTCCGAAAGCCGAAAAGCCCAAGGCCACCCCGTTCTTCGGCGTTTCGAGTTTTGAACTTCGAGCTTCTTTCGACCTTCGACCTTCGAATTTCGAGCTTCACTTCATTTCGCCTTCTTTGTCTGCTCGATCGCGTATCGGAACAGACCGGCAAGCGTCTGGTTGCCGGTGTCGGGCAGGTCGAACAAGCGATGCCAGAAATAGATCAACCGCGCGCCGCGCAGTTCGCCGGCCCGCCACTCGATGCAGGCCGCGGCGTCATCGTAATCGTCGCTGTGTTCGTCGGTGATGGAGTAGATCGGCTGGTAGCGGATGTATTTGTCGTCCACGGCGTTGCTGTCAATCGCCCGCAGCCGCTGGTCGCCTTCGGTCGGGAACTCCACCTGCCACGGCAGATCGGGCACGATGCGCTGCGAACTGGCGTAATCCACCCGATACGTGTGGCCGGTGGGCGGCTTTTCAAACCTCGACTTCATCGGCACGCCCAGTTCCGGCAGCAACGGAAGGGCGCGCGGCGGCGCCCGCGGATCGCGAATGTCGTCGGCGTAGTAAAACGGGAACGGCTCAAAGCCAGCGCAGATGATCTGCCCGCCGCTGCGCAGGTAATTCACGAGCGCAGCGCGGCCGTCGCCGTCCTCGTGGACGCTGAACGGATAGTGTTCGCCGCCGAGATGAAGCACGACCGGGTAGCGTTTCGCATCGAGCACGCCCGGCTCGACCATCTGTGCCGGCGTCAAAAAATCGGTCTTGTCCAGCAGGCCCATCTGGCGGGCGAAGCGCCCGGCTGGCCCGCCCGGCGACGTGGGCAGCACCGCGATGCGGCCGGCCGGCACCTGGGCTGCCTCGGCGCGCAACGCATCCATCTCCGTCGCCCACTTCGATTCCTTCTTCCAATCCTCCGCGCCGGTGGCCAGCGATTCCATCACCGGCTCAATCAACTTCGACTCGCCGCGGTGCAGCGTCGCCGCCAGCAGCAGCGCGCGTGATGGCACGATGGCCTCGACTTCGCGGTTGGAAGGAATGTTGACCGGGATGATCATCACCTTCTTCTTGAACATCGGCGGCCAACCGCGCCATGCCACCGCCGGCTCGGCGCTCGCCACGCCGGTCACGCCCTTGTCGAACTGGAGGCTGAACGACGCGTCCTTGTGCAGCGGCACATACGCCAGGAACAGCGTTGCCGGGCCGTCAATCGCACGTTCAAACTCGACCTTGGCGGCGCGCGCAACCCGGCCGCCGGTCAGCCGCGGCTCACCGAACAGCAACGGCACACCAAACGCCCATCGCACTCCACCAAGCAAGCCCGCCCATGAGCCGGGCTTCTCCCAGTCACACTCGACCTGGGTGTCATACGTCAGCGGCAGCATCTCAAACTCCCCCGCGTCCCCCGGGCCTGCGGCAAGCGACACTGCATCCGTGGGCGGCTTCTCCTGCTCCAGCATCCGGGCGGCCGCCAGCGGCGGCATGTCCGGCCGTGGCTGGCCCACGACGACAACATCGCCGGCGCGCAAACCGCGCAGGCAGAGCGACGCGGGCGCCTGCGGCGGCCGCCGGACATTGTCGCTCCAATCCCACCATTTGCCGCCGCGCCCGATCACGACCCGGCGCGCGCTGATGTTGACCTGCGGATAGCTGAGCGCGATGTCGAGCGGCTCCTTCCGGTCGCTGGCGACGCGGAACGTGAAATGGCCGTCACTGCTGCTGCGGTAGTCGGCAACCTCGAATTGCTCCTGCGTCTTCACGCACGCCAGCGCCGCGCGTTCGCCGCAGACCACGCGCGCCACCGCGTCCCCGAACGGCCACGCGTAGAGCAGGTCGTCCGCCCAGCCGTATTCGTAACGCTTGCCGTCGCCCGGCCCGCTGCCGGCATACACGCCCCAGCCTTCCGTGAACGACTTGAGGTCACACGCACTCAGCGGGGGTTTCTCGATCTCCTGGTAGAGCAAATGCCAGCGGTCGAGCGCGCCCCGCACCATGTAGCCGAGCCGCGCGTCGCCGGTATGGACATAGACCTGCGCGAGCGTGTCCAGCAGCCACGCCACCTCGTTGGCGCATGGGGCGCCGGCCCACGCCTCGCCACTGTTCGGCTCCATCAGGAACGCGGGATTGTCATTGTCATACCGGTCATTGTCGCACGGCCACGCGACCAGATAGCGGTAGGCGACCGAGAGCGCCAGGTCCAGCGCGGCATTGGCGCGCTCGGCGCGTCCGGGCGCGTTCTTGAACGTGAAGTAGTAATCGAGCAGGAACACCGCCGGCAGCGTCGCGCCGATGGCGAACGGGCTGGCCGGCACGTCGGAGATCTCGTTGCGCGACCAGACGAAATGTCTCGCCCAGTTGTAGATGCCATCAATGAACAACAACATCCGCGCCGACTCCTCGGGGTTGGTCTCGTGCTCGTGCCGCCACACGTCCACCATCGCGATGCCCGCGGCAAAACCGTTGGCGTTGTGCAGCGAACGCACCGGCTCGCCGCCCCATTTGTCCCGCCAGCAGCCTTCCATCGGCTTCTCCCAGAACGCGCACGTCTCGCCGCCGGCCTGGAAGATGGTCGCGTTGGCCATCAGGTAATTCAGGTCCTCGCGCAGCGCGGCGAACGCCTTCGCGTCGTAGCGCATGTAGGCCGCCTCGACGGGCGACTCGGCATGCCATCTCCAGCCGCCGATCTCCACCGTGCCCGCAACGGCATACGTCGTGTCCTTTTCACGGCGAACCAGCAGGCGCGGCGACGGCGGCGACGGCCAGTCCTTCAGCCGCGTGATGCCGGGCAGATAGCCCACGTTCGGCGTGCCCGAGACGCGAGGCAGGCCGGCCGTGTAACGCTCGGCAAACAACCGGTGCAGCCAGCGGTTGGGGTCGCCCGTGCCGGGCAGGTCGTTGTTCCAGACCAGCGTGCAATGCGAATCGTAAGCGCTCTTTGGCGGCGGGTAGGCGAGCTTGCGATACTTCGGCGAGCCATGCGGGGCCGCCAGCGTGACGAACTGCCGGTCGCGTCCGTGCTGCCAGCAGTAGGCGGCCGCGATTTCGCGCTCCGTGTTGTCCTCGACACGCGTCCCTTGAAACTCGAAGCCCACGTAGCTTCTCAGCGAGGGCGCCCACAAGCCGATCACCGGCAGCGGCGAGCCGCCCATCGCGCAAACGTAACTCCAGTCCCGTGAAAACTCGCTCGCGATCGAGCCGCCGCCGAACGCCACGTCCTGCTGCAGAACGAACGGGTCGCTCTTCGGCGTCGCCATCAGCCAGCCGCGCTGGTGCCAGACCTCCGCCTCGGACATCGCCAGCGTCAGGAAGTGGAACGGGGTCGGGCCGCCGTTGAACCGCTCCCACTCGCCGGCGGTGAAGCCCGCCACGGTGACATCGAAGTCAATCCGCGGATACGGGTCGTCACCGCGCAGCGTCACCTTTATCCAATCGTGGTCCCCCAGGGTCATGCCGGTGCCGAGCCGGCTGCGCAGTTCGTTGAAGGCGAGCGTTTGCACGGCCACGCCGCGGTCATCGCGGCGCTCCACCGCGATGCGGTCGGCGAACAACATGTCGTTGGAGGAGAACCGCACCGGCGCGATGAGCCGCCCGCTGGCGCACTCGATCAGGTCGAACCCCACCCAAGCGCCCTCCGCGCCGACCGGGCGCACGAGCGCGGCGGCGTTCTGGATTTCAGACGGCCCGGCGGCGGCAAAGGCTGGCCCTCCGGCCATCCACGTCGCCGCAGCAAGCGCACAAGCAAGCAAGATTCTCACGTCGCGTTCTCTCGGTCAGTCATCCCGCATGGCGGGCGCGGAACCTTACCGCAGCCCGCGCCATGATTGCACGTCTGGAAAGCGGTGCAGAAACAACACCGCGAAACACCGCGGGTTTCGGCGGGCCGGTCAATCGAGCGGCTTGATTTTGACGTTGCGGAACCAGATCGGCGCGCCACCGCGCGTGGCCCACGCCTTCCAGCGTGGCATAGACCCACAACGCCACCAGCAGGCGCGGATCGGTGGCATCGCGGCCCGGGCGCAACTTGACACACGCGCCACGATCAAGTCCCGGAGGGACGGACGAG
>DYDC01000210.1 GCA_020718125.1 Methylacidiphilum sp.
TATTCTCGTCCGTCCCTCCGGGACTTGATCGTGGTGCGTGTGTCAAGTTGCGCCCGCCTGCATGGGCATTTGCGTCCAGCGGTTGTATTCACAGCCCGCTGCGATAGAATGGCCGCGTTGTGTCCCGGACCTGTATCATCTTCAACCCCGCCGCGCGCGGTGACCGCGCCAAGGCGCGCCTGCGCGCGCTCCAGCAGATTGCGCGCGAAGCCGAGTTCATGCCCACGGCGTCGGCGGGCGACGCGGTGGCGCTCGCGAAGGACGCAGCGCACGCCGGATTTGACACGGTGGTGGCCGCGGGCGGCGATGGGACAATCAACGAAGTGGTGAACGGGCTGATGTGGGCGCCGCCGGGATTGCGTCCGCGGCTGGGCGTGGCGCCGATCGGCACGGTCAACGTTTACGCTCGCGAGTTACGGTTGCCTCTCGACATCGAGGCGGCGTGGCAGGTGATCGCGAAAGGCAACGTGCGACGCGTGGATGCCGGCCTGGTGCGCTCGGCGGACGGACGGCGTCGGTATTTCGCGCAACTCGCGGGGGCGGGTTTCGATGCGATGGCCATCGCCGCGCTGGACCTGAACCTGAAACGACGCATCACATGGCTGGCCTACGTGGTCAGTGGATTTGAGATGCTCGCCCGGCGGCTGCCGCTGCTGACTGTGCGTGCCGACGGCGATACGGCCACCGGGCACTTTGTGTTCATCGGCAAGGGCAGCTACTACGGCGGGCCGTTTGAGTTGTTCCCGGACGCCCGGCTCGACGATGGCCGACTGACGGTGTGCGTGTTCCAAGGCAAACGGCTGCTTGACGTGCCGCGTTACATTCAGGGCGTGCTCCGCGGCGCGCACACCAGCTACCCGGACGTGTGTTGCCTGAGAGCGAAGCGGGTGCGGGTGGAGTCGAACGAACCCGCGCCGCTGGAGTTGGACGGGGAACTTTGGGGGAACTGCCCCGCTGAGTTTTCCATCGAGGCGGGAGCGTTGCAGGTGCTGGCGCCGTGATCTGTAATCCGCGACTCGTGACTCGCAACTTTACAATCCGCTGGCAGGATGCGAATCACGACTCACGAATTGCATACTTCACTGCGGCGGCCGTGCTCCAACAATCGGCCCGCCCACGGGCGGCTGGCCGCCGACGCCGGCCGTGCCGCCGGCTTCCTGCATGGCGCGATAGACCTTTTCCAGCGGCAGCGAAGCCAGCACCTCGACGCTGCCGTCCTCCAGATGCTTCGGCTCGCTGATGTCGGAGCCTTGAAGCAGGCCGCGAACGCGCGCGCCCACATGGTCGCTTTGCGTCATGAAGTCCTTCACGGTGGTCTGCGCGTCAATCTGCACGCCTTGGACCTTCTCCATCAGGTTACGGCGCGCGTCCAACTCGGCGGCCCGCTCGGCGTTGAGCTTCGCCGCAGTCCCGGTCTCCCCCTCGCGGGGAACACCGGAACCTTTGGCGGAAACCACACCGGTCGCCCACGCGGGCATGCCGGGGGGCGGGGGCGGCGGCGCCATGGTGCTGCCGCCCGGCGGCGCGCCGCGAATCGTGTCGCCGCGCACGGTGCCAGAGCCGGTCTCGCGGATGTCGCGCGGCGGGCCGAAGTCCACGATGCGTTCCATCCGATAGGTGCGAATCGGATACGCAAAGGGCGGATTGAACGGCGTGGGCGGATGCACGACCCATTCCTGGATCTCCTGCAGCCACTTGACCACGTCCTGGATGGTGACTTCGAGGTCCACCTCGCAGGTCTGATCCTGCAAGAAACGAGTGGGGCCGATCTGTCGCGCGCCCTTCATGTAGGATTCCAGCCGGCCGTTGATGACGTCGGCCTGGGTGACGAAGTCGCGCACGGTGGTGTTGGCATCAATGCGGATGCCGCGGATGCGTTCCGCGAGCTTGCGCATGCCGTCCACCTTGGCGGCGCGCTCGGCGAGCAAGCGGCCTTGGGCCGTGACGTTTTCCCAACCGGGCGGCACTTGGCGCGGGACAATGGCAGCCGTGCCACCGTAGGCGGGCGGTGCTTGCGCGGGCACTCCGGCTCCCGGCATGCTGGCGGCGCGTGTGGTGCCTTGACCTTGCGCGCGGATGGTTACTTCCTGGTTCAGTGTCGTCATGTTCTCCGTCACGTAAGTGCGGCCGCTGGGATACGTGCGCTGGATTTGCTCGATGGCGGCCTTGACCTGTTGGAGCGTGACTTCCATCTCCATCTTATAAACCTCGCCATCCCACGTCTCGCTGCCCGGCACGACGCGGGCGCCGCGCAGGTGCTCCGCCATGGCAGTGTTGATCTGGTCGCTCTGCGTCACGAAGTCGCGGACCGTGGTGGCGGCATCAATGCGCAGTCCTTTGATGTTCTCCAGCAGATTGCGCTGGGCATCCTTGCGGGCCGCTTCCTTGGCCAGCAGTTTTTCCTGGCCTGGATGGAACTGCGCCCAAGCCGGCGTCCCCAAGGCGCAAATGAGCGCCACAGCCAGCCACGTGGTGATTCGAGTGTTCGATTTCATGATTTCCTTTCGCTAAGGCTTCCTGCTCTGCGGTTTCTTGTAAAGCTTCAACCATTCCTCTTCGGTAATCTGGCGTTTCTGCTTCTCCACCTGCTGTGGCGGCGGCTCGGCCGGCCTCGGTGGCGGTTCGATCGCCGGCGCCGAGGGCGGGTGGCGGACCTCTAATGCCATGTCCACCTCAACTTTGCCGCCCGGATAATAACGCGTCTGGACGACTTGTGCACCAACGATATAGCCGGAGGTCGTGATGTAACGCCTGCCGTCCGCCACCACCCGCGTGCCCTGTCCCAACGCAAGCGCCAGGTTGCGATAAGCGTCCACAACCGCCGCCCGCTCGGCCATCAACCGCATCTGGCCGCGCGAGCCGGCCCGTCCGGCCAGACCGGTCCCTGTGACGCAAATCGTCCCTTGACCGGGTGCGGGTGTGTTGGGTTGAAATGCATACGGTGGCGCCTCGGCCGCCCAGCCCGAAGCCGTAAGGACAAAAACCATCGCCGCGCAAGCCGTCTTGAACACCGCGGCTAACGTAACGCCCACTGAGAATTTGGTCAAGATTGCCGCCATGAGTGCGCGTTTCGACGCGCCGACCCGCCGCGTATTCAACGCTTCAACCTCAAAAGGCCTTTGGCACCGCCGCGATCAACTTCTGCGTGTAGGCGTGCTGGGGGCGTTCGTAAATCTCATCCGCGCTCGCCGCCTCGACGATCTTGCCCTGCATCATCACCAACACCCGGTCGCTGATGTGCTCCACCACGGCCAGATCATGCGCGATGAAGAGATAGGTGAGATTGAACTGCTCCTGCAGGTCTTGGAGCAGGTTGACGATCGCCGCCTGCACCGAGACATCGAGCGCGCTCACCGGCTCGTCGCAGACGATGAACTTCGGCTCCACCGCCAGAGCGCGGGCGATGCCGATGCGCTGGCGCTGGCCGCCGCTGAACTCGTGCGGGTAACGGTTCATGTGTTCCGGCCTCAAACCGACACGGCGCAGCAGCTCGGCGATGCGGTCGCGCCGGGCGGCGCGGCCCATCTGCGGGAAGTGAATCGTCAACGCCTCGCCGACGATGGAGGCGATGGTCATGCGCGGGTTGAGCGAGCCGAACGGGTCCTGGAAAACCATCTGCATCTGCTTGCGCAACGGCCGCAGTTCGCCGTCGCCCATCCGCGTGATGTCCTGGCCGTCGAAAATAATCTGCCCGTCCGTCGGCTCCAGCAGCCGCAAAATGGCGCGGCCGATGGTGGTCTTGCCGCTGCCGCTCTCGCCGACGAGGCCGACGGTTTCGCCAGCCTCGACGGTGAAGCTCACGTCGTCCGCGGCCTTCACCTCGCCGACCTTGTGGCGGATGACGCCGCCCATGATCGGGAAATAGACCTTGAGGTTCCTGACTTCGAGAAGTGGCATAAGATGTCTCGCGCAAAGCCGCCAAGGCGCAAAGAATGGATCCAGAGCTTTGCGTCTTTGCGCCTTTGCGCGCGGCTAAACACCGAGTTCCGCATGGTTATAAGATGTCTCGCGCAAAGCCGCCAAGGCGCAAAGAATGGATCCAGAGCTTTGCGTCTTTGCGCCTTTGCGCGCGGCTAAACACCGAGTTCCGCATGGTTGATCGTCTTCAATCGTTTCTGCTTCGCTCCGAGGCGCGGGATGCACTCCAGCAGCGCTTTCGTATAAGGATGCCGCGGCGAGCGGAGCACCTGCTGCGTCGGGCCGTATTCGACAATCTTGCCGCGGAACATGACGGCGACGTTGTCGGCGATGTCGGCGACGATGCTGAAGTTGTGCGTGATGAGCATGATCGCCATGCCGAGCTTCCGCTTCAGTTCCTTCAGCAAAGCCATGATCTGCGCCTGGATGGTCACGTCCAGCGCGGTGGTCGGCTCGTCGGCCACCAGCAACGACGGGTTGCACGCCAGAGCCATCGCGATCATCACGCGCTGCTGCATACCGCCGCTGAGCTGGTGCGGATAATCGCGCATCCGCAGCCGGGCTTCGCGAATGCCCACGAGCATCAACAACCGCTCCACCTCCGCGTCCACGTTGCCGATGTCTCGCCGGTGCAGTTCGAGGGCCTCGGCTACCTGCGAGCGGATGGTGAACACCGGGTTCAGTGACGTGCTCGGCTCCTGGAAGATGTAGCTGATTTGCGCCCCGCGAACCTGCCGCAGTTTCTCGGCCGGCAGCTTCAGCGTGTCACGGTCCTTGAACACGATCTCCCCGCCGAGATAACGCGCCGGCGGTGATGGCGCCAGCCGCGTCAACGCCAATGCCGTCACGCTCTTGCCGCTGCCGCTCTCGCCCACCACCGCCAGCGTTTCGCCGGCCTGCATCGAAAACGAGACACCATCCACCGCGCGCACCTCGCCTTCGTCGGTGAAGAAACTGATCCGCAGGCCGCGAACGGAAAGAAGGTCGTTGTTTGTTGTCACGTGAGGGCCGGTAAATCAGCCAAAGACGGTCACAGTATAATCAGCCACCGAACTTGCCCAGCCGGACCAATCGCTTGCGGACGGATTCCAGAGACTCGCGCGGTTCGTTCCGACGATCCGCCACCACGGCCAAGTCGTGCAAATCCTCCGGCAATTCCTCGTATTCGCCTGTCGGCAAGACAACCGCCTTCTTCTTCCCCTTGTTGTCCGTCAGGCATTGGACTGTCTGACTCATGGCCGAAGCTTACTTCTGCCCGAAAACTTTGTCGAGCATGACCCCGGGCGCCTTCCTGCCTGGGGCGCAACTTGACAC
>DYDC01000211.1 GCA_020718125.1 Methylacidiphilum sp.
TCGGAGTCGCTCCCTGATTCTTGACGGATTCCTTGCCGGCCATCGGCTGGTCACGGAGATTGTGCTGCGCGATAAGCTTAAGCGAGCGCGCGGCGCGGGCAAGCAAGTCACTACCGGGGCATCCTTCTCCTTGCCGGCGGGCGATCTGTTGGCTAGCCTTCGGTTGTGTCAGACAATGAGAACATCGTCTATTTCGACCTCGAGACGCAGAAATCGGCTGCGGACGTGGGCGGGTGGGACAAGAAGCGCGACATGAAGATGTCGGTGGGCTGCATCTACTCCACCGGCACGCAGAGCTACGAGATCTTCGACGAGAAACACGTCAATGACCTGGTCAAGGCGCTGCTGCGCGCCGACCTCGTCGTCGGGTTCAACATCATCAATTTCGACTACGAAGTGCTGGCGGGCTACACGCCGCTGGACCTGCGGCAGGCGCCGACGTTTGACCTGCTGGTGGAATTGGAGAAAGTCATCGGCCGCCGGCTGCCGCTCGATGCGTTCGCGACCGGCACGCTCGGCTGCGAGAAGATCGCGGACGGCATGGAGGCCCTCAAGTGGTGGAAGGAGGGCAAGATGATGGAGATCGCGGAGTATTGCTGCTACGACGTGAAGATCACCAAGATGATCCACGAATACGGCTGCCAGCACAAACAGCTCTTCTACGTGGACCGCTTCGGCGCCAGGCGCGTCGTGCAGGTGAAGTGGTGAGCATGGCAGGAAGCGTTTTCCTTGCGGGGAAACCCGGCGCTCAGATACGCGGTTTCTTTTCTTGATTCACCCCCGCTGCTGGCGCGCGCGGTCCGCGCTCGGCGACGCGCCGTAGAGGCGGCGGTAGAGGCGGTTGAAGTGGGAGAGATGGTTGAAGCCGGCGGCGTAGGCGATGGCGCTGATGGATTCACCGCCGCCCAACAGCAGCCGCCGCGCGTGGTCGAGCCGCGCGCGGTTGAGGAACTCTGTGAGCGTGCAGCCCGTGTAGCGCGGGAACTGCCGCTCGAAGGTCGCCTTGCTCATCGCGGCCAACTGGAGCGCCTCGCTCAGCGGCAACGGCTCGGCGTATTTCTCCAGCACGCGCCGGATGACGCGCTCGATGCCGGCTTGATGGCGTTCGCCTTCCCGCACGCTGAACGGCATCCGCGAGAGCACGTGAGACCGCGACGACGGCAGCGCGGCAAGCTCCGCCAACACTTGCAGGAGCATTCCCAAGCGTCCGGCAGCGGACAGCCGCGGCATCGCCAGCAACTTCGGCCCGACGCGTTTGCAGACCGCCGGTCCGAACACCACCCCGCGCCGCGCGCGGTCCCACAACGGCGCCAGCAGCGCAAACTCCGGCAGCGCGCGCAGCGGATGGTCCAGCGGCCAGTGGAACTGCATCGAGATGCCCGTCGAGCGGCGCAACCCTTGGACGCAATGCGGAAGGTGCGGCCCGATCAGTTCCAGTTCCGGCCCGTTGAACCGCTCGATGTGGTCGCCCACGAGCCGCAGCCCGCTGCCGCGTTCGATGAGCGTCAACTCCATCTCGCGGTGCAGATGCCAGTAATCGCCCGCGCCCTCGAACGGCGTCACGCGCCCGTCGGCGGTGAACTGTTCCACTTCGCGGAGGTTGTCGCGCCAGCGATGCAACCGGAACGACAGCCCCGCCAGCGGCGTGATGGTTTCAACGTGGATGGGCATGGCGCGCTTAGCCGCAACGATTCAGTCGCCGCAGCCCATGAACCTCAGGGAGGGTCTGTCGTTGTTCATTGAGTTCGCCGCGGCCAGGGGAAAAAGCGGCGGAGGACTGCCGCAGTCCAAGACTGCTGCCGCGTTGGAGACAGCCCCTCGCGCAAATGCGCGGGCATCTTGGACTGCGGCAGTCCTCTGCCGCTTTGGAATCCGGAGAGGGCTTGCAGGTTCACGGTGAGAGGGCGTTCGTATCGCACGGTTGCGGGTTCGGAATCAAAACGCCCGCTCGCGATGGGCGCCGCGGAGCAACTCCCTGCACGCGGCGACCACGTCCGTTTGCAACCCGCGCTGCCACTCCTCCCAACGAACCGCGTGCCGGTAAAGCGCCATTGCAGCCAGCTTCTTGGTCAGAATGGCGTCGCGATAAGCCTTCAACTCCCGCGTGTTCAATGTTCGACGAATCTTCGCCATGCCGAGATGCTCCACAAGGACCGCCGGGATGTAGGCCCGCAACGCGCCGCTCACGATCTCCTCATGCGCCAGAAGCACGTCGAGTTCCTCATACAAGGCCGCCTGCAACGCAAACATCTGCTCGCTTGTCCGGGCTGAGAGCTTGTGGAGCGGCGTCTTTTCCTTGGCGTGGAGCGCGAGCAGCATCCGCGTCTCGGCGACGGCGTTGGCCGCGACGAGGACGAGCACTTCGCGGATCAACTGCGTCCGGGTCTTCCGGTTCTTGACGAGCACGCGCTCGTAGTCGTCGCCGAGCAGGAACGCCGTCAACACCTCCGCGATGGCGCTGGAGGTCACGCCGCCTTTGTTGGCGCTGGAGTCCTTGATTTGCAGGATCGCGCTCTCGCGGGCGATGACGTCGCGCGCCGTGTCGTCGAAGAACACATTGGCGCCCTCGACGATGACGCGCAGTTCACGGAAGACCGCCAGGAAGTTCCGCGCGTTGCCGGCGTTGATGGTGTCCTTCAGCCCGCCGCACGGCACAAACGCCTGGATGTTCGCCGTGGCAACGCAATGGCGGCTGCGCGGGTCGGTGAGGAAGTTGCGATGGAAGAAGTTGCCGTCCTCGACGCGCGTCCCGTCCGGCAGCATGAAGCGTCCGGGCGCGCGCGGCACGCGGAAGCCCCGCCGGCTGAGTTTTGCGGCTGGATACGCGAGACTGTTGAGGCGCGGCTGCGTGTGCCGCGCAACGGCAAGCTCCATTAGCGCCTTCTTGTCGAGGCCCTCCGGGTCGAACAGCGCCGAGCCGCCATCCACGAGCAGGCAGATGCGGCCTTTGAACGACTGGATCTGGTTCGCGCCGAGGTCGCCATCCGGGCCGCCAGTCATCATCAGGTTCACCTGTTCTTCCTTCAACCCGACATGGCTGAGCAGCGTGCGCAGGCAGGCCATCACGCCCATCGTGGTCATGCCGCTCGCTTCGAGCTTGCCGCCGAGTTGCGCGCGGATTCTCGCGGTGTCGGTGGTGACCAGTTTCGCCGCGCCTTCGATCTGAAGCTCCGTTCCCTTTTCCCCATGCGGCAGCAGGCCAACGACGCGCTGGTCGCGCGTCAGCCCGTAAACGTCGTGAGGAATGCCGATGCTCTTGCCGGTGGTGATGGTGCGCCAATGTTTGTAGCCGCGCTCGCGGGCGCGTTGCGCGACGGCGTCCATGAACGACGCGGTGCCCTCGTCGGGGCCGAGGAAGATCATCTCTGGCTTGCCGAGGTAGTCCACGATTTCACGGGACGGCTGGATGAGGTCCATCACGCCCTCGGTGAAATCGAACGTGGCGCTGAGGCCGTCACGGGCGTATTCGGGATGCGGGACGATAACGGCCTTGGCACCGCTCTCGGCGATGTCTTTGTGTTTGAGTCGCTGCGCCACCGGACCGAGCGCGTAGTTGAGCATGGGCATGTTGTCCATCTCGGTGTCGTAGTTGTCCGGCGTGACACGCACGAGCCGCACGCCGCCGCGGGCGATGTCCTCGGCGCGCATGTGGGTGCCGACGGCGTAGAAGCCGACGACGAAGAACACGCCGTAAACCTTGCTGAAAAACGCGAGCGGGTCGAGGACGGTCGGCGCGAGCCGGAACGCAAACGCGCGTTTGTGGGTCTTGTAGAAGTTGGTCTTGAGCGTGTCGGTGACCAGCCGGCCCATGAACGTGAAGATGTCGCAGGCCGTCTTGTCATCGAGAAACGCAATCGCCGCGCGGCGGTTGAACGCCTCCAGCGCCCTTGTCACGGTCCGGCTGCTCGCGGCGGCTCGGCGGCGCGGGTTGAAGCGGCGGCTGAAGAGTTCGTGAAGCCGCTTCAACAGGGCCGGTTGGCCGAGCATGGCGTTGAGGATGACCTTGCGGGTGTATTCGGCGCGGTTGGAGTCGAAGACGCGCTTGGCCATCGCGTCGCGCAGGTCCGGCCGGCCCAATCCCTCCATGATGTCGCGGTCGGCGGGCAGGTCCTTGTGGATGAAGCCGTGGATGAACGCAAACGCGTTCAGCGAGAAGAAATATTCGTCCAGAGTCAGCGCGCCGCCGACGTAGAGCTGGTCCAGCTCGTTTGGCTGGATCGCCAGCAACGACTGCAACTGGTCCAGCGCCTGCCGCAATCGCGCCGCCGCCGGTTTGCCTTGCAGATAAAGCGAGCAGATGGACTCCACGCGGCCTGCGGGATTGCGGAACGTTTCCCAATACGCCCGTCCCAACGTGATGCCGAGGTCGCCCATCATCCTGCGGACCACCGGCACGGCGGAGCGGTTGAAGTCCTCCCGGAACATGATCCGAGTCTCGCGCGTCCGTTCCGACTCCGTGACTTCGATCAGTGGAACCACACGGTCGAGTGCGCGCCGGAGGAAATGTTCGTAGCGTTTGCGTGTCACCCGCGGCATCTGCTTGCTCGCCGTCGGCCCGGCAAACGCGAATGCCGACACGCATGGTTCCAGTTCCGCGGTTTTCGGGCACGGATCGGGCCGGATGATGTAGGTGTAATACTGGTGATCGGGGCCGAAGTAATACTCCGCGCGGTGGCCGGCCATGACAGGATTGAGCACGACTTCCATGCGGTCGCGGGTTTGCGCGGTGGCGATGCGCACCTGCACGCCGCCGTCCACATCGAACTGCACCTCCGAGACCGCTCCGCGCAGGACGAACTCGCCGCTCTCCCGTTGCATGTTCGTGCCGATGGCGCGCAGCACGCGCTTGAGGGCGTCCTTGGAAATATGCCGGAAAAAATACGCCGGCAGTCCGAGCTGGGTCAGCAGGATGCGCGCGGCGTGGTTGACGCATCCGGCGGTGAGCAATCCCTCGTTGGACAACTCGATTACTGCCTCGTAGAGCAGATTCGGGTCCAAGCTGGCTTGTTGGGCGATCCGAAGGACCGAGTTCGACTCCGGGTCGGTGGACACGGCCGACCCGACGGTGGGGTTTGGGCTTCCAGACATTTTCATTTTCAACTCTCCGTGATGCTCGCGACTCTAACCGCGCGCGGGAACCCAAACAAGCTCGCATTCCACGCCGCGGGCGCAACTTGACACACGCACCACGATCAAGTCCCGGAGGGACGGACG
>DYDC01000212.1 GCA_020718125.1 Methylacidiphilum sp.
GGCGATTTGCGGGCACTGGTCGGTGGAGAACCAGAACCATCGTCGGCGGGACGTGCAGTGGGGCGAGGACCGCTGTCGGCTGCGCGACCCAAACGGGGCCAGTGCGCTGGCGTTGCCGCGGGCGGCGCTGTTGGCGCTGGTAAAATACCAAGAGGGAACCTCCGGTAACTATTCGCCAGATGAAATTCGTTGTGGGCCGACTCTGCGAGTCGGCGAAACTCTTGATAAATTCGCCGCTTCGCAGAAGCGGCCTACAACGCCGCTGCGCCAGCAAAGAGTTGCCGGAGGTGCCCCAGAGAAGCGTCCCGCTCCTGAACTCTTCTGCCACCGTGATCGCCCATCCCGACTATGGCCTCCAATTGCTCCGTTCCAAGCGATTACCACTCAGAACCCGGAAGTTCTGCCCTCTTTACAGCCCCGCTATAAGTTCCCTTACGTTTTATCGCTGCACGCGCGCGTTGCCCTTCCAGATGCTCCAAATCTGGTCTTCGTCGGCGGGCTGCGCGTAGTCGGTCAACATCGTCGTCGCCAACGCGCCGCTGGCCCAGCCGAACTGAATCCACTTCTCCGGCTCCCAGCCCTTGAGGATCGCGTAGAGCAAGCCGCCCACGAAACCGTCGCCGCCGCCGATGCGGTCGAGCACCGTGATGTCGCGCGGCTCGACGACGAACCACTCGTCGCCCGCCGCCATGATCGCGCCCCACAGGTGATGGTTCGCGCTGACGACTTCGCGCAGCGTCGTGCCGTAGGTCGAGGCGTTCGGGCAGGCTTTTTTGACGCGCTTGATCATCTCCTTGAAGCCTTCGATCTCCGCCTTAAGTCCCTTGCCGCCGGCTTCGGGGCCTTTGACGCCGAGGCAGAGTTGGAAGTCTTCCTCATTGCCGGCGAGGATGTCCGACACGCTCGCGATCTCGGCGAAGATCTCGGAAAGCTCCTTCTCGCGGCCTTTCCAGAACGTGGCGCGGTAGTTCAGGTCGAAGGAAATCTTGGCGCCGTGCTTCTTCGCCGCGCGGGCGAGTTCGAGGCAGAACTTGCCGGTCTCGGGTGACAGCGCGCCGATGAGGCCGGAGAGGTGGACGATCTGGACGCCTTCCTTGCCGAAGAGGCGGTCGAGGTCGAAATCCTTCACGTTCAGCGTGCGGCCGACTTCGCCGGCGCGGTCGTTCCAGACGCGCGGGCCGCGCGAACCGAGGCCGCTGTCGGCGATGTTGAACTGGTGGCGGTAACCCCACGGGCCGCCTTGCGGGAGTTCGACGCCCTCGTAGTCCATGTGGCGGCTGCGGAGGTTGTCCTTGATCAGTTGCGCGATGGGGCTGCCCTTGACGAACGTCGTCAGGATTTTGACCGGCAGGCCGAGGTGGGAGGAGATGCTGGCCACGTTCGACTCGGCGCTCGTGACCTGCATGATAAATGTTCCGCCGCACTGCACGGGCTGGCCGCTGGGCGGCGTGATCCGGATGCCCATGCTCGTCGGCACGACGAGCGCGTATTTGCAGTTCTTCTTCAGTTCAATTTTCACGTGATGGTTCCTCTTGTGGTTTTCATGTTGCCGGATTCCAGTTGAAATGACAATACCTCGCCCGTTGTGGGCCGGGACAAAACCCGGCCACCGTCGCTGGAGGCGCACGGCTACTCCGCGCGGACCTGGCAGGCGAAGAGATTGCTGCCGTGGCGCAGATAGAGCCGGCCTCCGCAGACGATCGGGTGCGCCCAGAACTCGTCCTTGCCGCCGGTCTTTGACACTTCGAACTGGCTGACGACATCGAAGCCGTCCGCGCGCGGCGACAGCAACAGCATCGCGCCGTTGTTGCGGACGCCGTAGAGCAGGCCGTCGGCGAGCGTCAGCGAGAGCTTGCCCATCTTCAGGTCGCGGAACTTCGTCTCGCCGGTCATGAAGTCGGCGCAGAAGAATCCCTTGCCGCCGGCGCGGCACGCGCTGCCGTAGATCCGGTCGCCGACGAGCATCACGCCGCCGTGGCAGCAGTCGAGGTCCTTTTTCCACCACACCTCGGTCGCCTTGCGGCTGTCGGCGCTGAGCTTCACCAGCCGCGCGCCGCCGGAATGGCCGCTCGCCGTGCATACGTAGCCGTTGCGGTAGATGGGCGCGTTGATGTTCTGGTCGTTGCGCGTCTCGTGCGGGTGCGACCAGAGCAGCTTGCCGGTGGCCGGCTCGACGCCGATGATGGACTTCGCCGTCATCGTGATGAGCTGCCGCACACCGCCGTGCGTGACGAGGATGGGCGAGCAATAGGCCGCGATCTCCTTCAGGTCGGTGTTGGTCCAGAGCGTCTTGCCGGTGCGCTTGTCGAGCGCGGCCACGAGCGCCTTCTCGCCGCCGGGCGCGCAGAAGAGGCGGTTGCCCTCGATGGCGACGTTCTCGGCGAGGCCCCACGTGCCGTGCGTCGCGCCGAACCGTTCCTTCAGGTCCACCGTCCAGACCACCTTGCCCGTCGCGGCCTTCAGCGCGACCAGCCGGCCGTGCGCGTTCATCTGATAGACCACGCCGTTGTCGAACGTCGGCGTCGTGCGCGAGCCGGGATACGCTCCCTGCCAGCTCGCGCCGTTTTGAGTTTTCCAGAGCAGCTTGCCGTTCATGTCGAGCGCGAGCAGCCACGCCTCCTCGCCGAAATCGCCCGCAGTGAAAATCCTCCCCTCCGCGATGGAGACGCCGGAATAGCCGCGCCCCGCCTCGGAAAACTGCCACGCCAGCTTCGGCCCCTCGGCGGGCCATTTCTTCAACAGGCCGGTGTCGGCGGAAACATTGTCGCGCTTCGGCCCGTGGAACTGCGGCCACCACGGCTTGGCGGGGGGGTCGGCGGCAGCAAACGCGGCGGTGAAGAGGAAAACAACGGCGAAAGTCAGTTGTGGTTTCATGGAAGTCCTAGTTCTCCGGTTGGTAAACCCGCACGCGCCCGCGTTGGATGACCCAGAGCTTGCCGCGGATCTCCTGCTGCGCCAGCGCGCCAATCAATGTTCTCACCGCGTCCACGAGGTCCTGATGCGAGGGCTTCGCGGGCAGGCGCAGGACGGCAATGCCCGTGTATTCGGCGGGATCGAACAGCAGCGGATTGCCGAAGTCCAGGTCGAGCGAGATCAGGCAACGATCTTCTTTGCGGCAGACTTCGATCAGCGCGGCATCGGGAGCAGACGTCAGCCGCTGCCCAACCACCGTGGCCGTGTCATGACCGGCCTCCTGGAAAAGATCGGCGCAACGCGCGCCCAGGTTTTCGTCGAGTTTCAGCCTCACGGTTTTCCTGCGAGGGGGATCTCCACGTATCGTTCGCGCGACATTTCCGCGCCGTAGGCGATGCAAGCGTAAACATCCTCGGTTTGCAGCCCGGGGTAATCTTCGAGAATCTCCGCGACGCTCGCGCCGCCCGCCAGCAGGTCGAGGATGAGCGAGACCCAGATGCGGTGGCCGCGGATGCAGGGCTTGCCGAAGCAGATGTTCGGGTCAATCGTGATGCGTGCCAGTAGTTCGTCGCGTGTCATGGCAGTCGGACTATACTTCAGACGTTGGCGCCGCTCCACTTCAGTTTGCGGCGGAGGGTCTCGTAGTAGGAGTAGCCTTGGGGCACGACAAGCTGGAGCTGGCGGTTGCCGCGGCGCACCTCAACGACGTCGCCGCTGTGCAAATGCACGCTGACCTGGCCGTCCATCGTCAGCAACAGTTCCTCCGGCTGGCTGAGCACGCGGGTTTCCACGACTGTGCCGCGGCCGATGACGAGCGAACGGCTGGTGAGCGAGTGGGGGCAGATCGGCGACATCACGAACGCTTCGGTGCCGGGAATCAGGATCGGGCCGCCGGCAGCCATCGAGTAGGCGGTCGAGCCGGTTTGTGTGGCGAAGATCATCCCGTCGCAGACGTAGTGGGTGAGCAATTCGCCGTCCACGCGCACCTCGAGCCGCACGATGCGCGCGGTGGCGCCGCGGGCGATGACCGCGTCGTTGAGGGCGTAGTGGATTGCGAGGCGGCGGCCTTTGCGGAGCACGACCGTCTGGAGCATCGTGCGCGCCCGCAGCCGGCAGCGCCCCGCCAGCACCGCCTTCAGTGCCCGTTTCATGTCGTCGGCGGGCACGGTGGTCAGGAACCCCAGCGCGCCGGCGTTGATGCCGAGCACCGGCGTGTCCGCGCCGTCCATCTCGCGCGCCGCCCGCAGCATCGTGCCGTCACCGCCAAAGACCAGCAGCAGGTCCGCGCGCGCCGCCAGCGCCGCAACGGGGCCGCGGGCAGCCAGCACGCGGACGCCAGCCGCTTCGAGCTGCGCCTTCGCCTGCCGCGCCAGCTTGCGCGCCAGTTGTTTCTCCGGGTTGATGATCAACCCGGCGGTTTTGATTTTCGCAGGCAAATCAGGAATTCCTTGTTGCCGGCCGGGCCGAGCAGCGGCGACTCGATCACGCCGTCGCAGCGCAGGCCCAGCTCGCGTTCCGCGAATGTCCGCACCGACTCGACCACGCGGGCGTGGACGGCTTCGTCACGCACCACGCCGCCCTTGCCGACATCCTTCGGGCCGGCTTCAAACTGCGGCTTGATCAGGGCCACAATCGCGCCGCGCGGCTTCAACAAACAGTTCGCCGCCGTGAGCAGCTTGGTCAAGCTGATAAACGAGGCGTCCATCGTCACCACGTCGGCCGGCTCGCCGATGCCGCCGGGCTGGAGATGGCGGGCATTGACGCCGTCGTGGACGACCACGCGCCGGTCGCGATGCAGCTTGTAGGCAAGCTGGCCCTTGCCGACATCCACCGCGTGGACGCGCGCCGCGCCGCGCTGGAGCAGGCAGTCGGTGAACCCGCCCGTCGAGGCGCCGATGTCCACGCAGACCGCGCCGGTCACGTCGAGGTGGAAGTGGTCGAGCGCGGCCTCAATCTTGTGGCCGCCGCGGCTGACAAACTTCTCGGCCGCTTTCAACTCCACCGCCGTGTCGTCAGCGACCTCAACACTGGGCTTCGCGGCGACCTGACCCGCGACGAGGACCTGGCCGGCCATGATGGCGCGCTTGGCCTTCTCGCGGCTCCCGCAGAGGCCGCGCTCCACCACCAGCAGGTCGAGGCGCATTTTCTTCACAGCGCCGGCAGTGTTCCGACAGGGCCGCTGCTTGTCAACGGAACAAGCGGCACTGTCACTGAGCAATGGGGGTCAGGTCTCAA
>DYDC01000213.1 GCA_020718125.1 Methylacidiphilum sp.
TATTCTCGTCCGTCCCTCTGGGACTTGATCGTGGTGCGTGTGTCAAGTTGCGCCCCTACGAGAAGATCGTGCGCTGGGCCGGCATGGCCGAGAAAGCCGTGCGCGCTCTCTGTCCGTCGCCGGATTGGACCAAGGACTATTACGTCCAGCAGAAGCTGGAGCAGCCGTGGCCCTCAGGACTCGAAGAGGTTCTTCGTCGCAAAGTTCGGCTCGCTGGTGAGGTTGACGCCGAGCCGCCGCAAGCCGGCCTCGTCGCCGGGCGTTGGCATGTGCGTCATGTGGACTTCGCAGCCACGAAGCTCCTTGAGTTTCTCCATTGCCATCTGCGCGGCCGGGTTGCTGCCGGCGCTGATGCTGAGCGCGATGAGCGTTTCGTCGAGGTCCAGGCTGAGGGTGCGCGCGTTAAGGATGTGCTTCTTCAGGTTGGCGATGGACTCGACCACGCTGGGCGGCAACAACGGCATCTTGCGCGGGATTTCAGCGAGCTTCTTCGCCGCGTTGAGGATGAGGCCGGAGGCGGCATGGAGCAGCGGCGAGTTGCTGCCGGTGATGATCTCGCCGTCGCGCAATTCCAGCGCCGCGCCGCAGAAGATGCCTTCGTTGCCTTTTCCGGCCGTCATGGCGTCCCGCGCCGCGTTCCGCGCCGCGTTCACGGCCGGACGTTCCTCCGGCTTGACGCCGACCTCTTCCATGATCATCGCGATGCGCTGGGTCGTGTCTTTGTCGGCAAAGCCCATCGCATATTCGCAATGGTATCGGAAGTAACGGCGGATGATTTCCTGCCGGGCCGCCTCGCGCACGGCCGCGTCGTCCACGATGCCGAAGCCGGCTTTGTTGACGCCCATGTCGGTCGGCGAGTTGTAGGGCGACTTCGCGCCGGTGATCCGCTCCAGGAGCCGCTTGAGCACGGGGAACAGCTCCACATCGCGGTTGTAGTTGATCGCCGTCTGGCCGTAGGCCTCCATGTGGTGCGGATCGATGAGGTTGAAGTCCTTGAGGTCCACCGTCGCGGCCTCGTAGGCGATGTTGACCGGGTGCTTCAACGGGAGGTTCCATATCGGGAACGTCTCGAACTTGGCGTAGCCGGAATTGGTGCCGCGCTTGTGGTCGTGATAAAGCTGCGAGAGGCACGTCGAGAGTTTGCCGCTGCCGGGGCCGGGGCCGGTGACCACGACGAGCGGTTTGGTCGTTGGGATGTAGTCGTTGCGGCCATAGCCCTCCTCGCTCGCGATCGCGTCCACGTCGGTCGGATAATCACGAATCGGATAGTGCAGGAACACCGGCACGCCGCGCCGTTCGAGCTTGTTCTTGAAGATCGTCGCCGCGGACTGGTTTTGGAACCGCGTGATGACGACGCCGGTGACGGCGATGCCCCACGCGCGCAGATCGTCAATCAGCTTCAGCGCGTCCACGTCGTAGGTGATGCCAAAGTCGGCGCGCACCTTCTTGCGCTCGATGTCGCCGGCGTAGATGCAGAGGATGATGTCGGCTCGGTCCTTGAGCTGCTGGAGCAGCCGCATCTTCACGTTCGGGTCGAACCCCGGCAGCACGCGCGCGGCGTGGTAATCGAAGACGATCTTGCCGCCAAACTCCAGGTAGAGCTTGTTGTCGGACTTGCTGGCCCGCTCCAGAATCGCCGCGGTCTGCTCGGCGAGATACTTCTCGTTGTCGAAACCCGTTTTCATGGTCATACGCTTGAAGCCGTCCTGATGTGCCCGCTAGCGCCCTACGCCAGCGGCGCGTTTTTCACGTCCTGGTGATACTCCTGCAGCGATTTCACGCCGGCGCGGCCTTTCTGCACGGCGCCGATGCCTTTGGCGGCGGCCAACGCGGCAGCGAGGGTCGTCACATAGGGAACCTTGTGTTTGATTGCGTTCTTGCGGATGTAGGAATCGTCCGACTGGCTGCTCTTGCCGGCGGGCGTGTTGATGATGAGCTGGATGTCGCCGTTCTTGATCGCGTCCACGATGTCAGGCCGGCCTTCGTTGGTCTTGTTGATCTTCTCCGACTTGATGCCGCGCCCGGCAAACCGCCGGTGTGTGCCGTTGGTCGCGAGCACCTTGAAGCCGAGTTTGTTGAACTCGGCGGCGACTTTGCACGCGGCGGCTTTGTCGCGCTCGTTGACGGTGATCAGCACGGCGCCGGAGGCCGGCAGCGCGGGCGTGGCGGCTTCCTCGGCCTTGAAGTAAGCCATGCCGAACGAGTCGGCCATGCCGAGCACCTCGCCGGTCGAGCGCATCTCCGGGCCGAGCACGGGGTCCACCTCCGGGAACATGCTGAACGGCATGACCGCCTCCTTGACGCCGAAGTGCGGGATGCGTTTCTGCACGAGTCCGAGAGCGCGCAGTTTTTTGCCGAGCATGAGCTGCGTGGCGATGCGCGCCATGGAGATGTTGCAGACCTTCGAGACCAGCGGCACCGTGCGTGACGCGCGCGGGTTGGCTTCGAGGCAATAGACCTTATCGTTGCAGATCGCATACTGCATGTTCATCAGGCCGACGACGTGCAGTTCCTTGGCGATCTTGCGTGTGTAGTCGCGGATGGTTTGGAGATGCTTCGGCGGGATGCTGATGGGCGGGATCACGCACGCCGAGTCGCCGGAGTGAATGCCGGCCTGCTCGATGTGTTCCATGACCGCCGGGATGAACACATCGCCGTCGTCCGCCAACGCGTCGGCTTCGCACTCCAGCGCGTTTTCGAGGAACTTGTCTATCAGGATCGGACGGTCGGGCGTCACGTCCACCGCGGCGGCGACGTAACGCTTCAGCATCTCCTCGTCATAGACGATTTCCATGCCGCGTCCGCCGAGCACGAACGATGGGCGCAGCATCAACGGGTAGCCGATGCGGTTCGCCACCGTGACGGCTTCTTCGAGATTGCTGGCCATGCCGGATTCCGGCATCGGGATGCCTAGCTCCTCCATCATCTTGCGGAACCGGTCGCGGTCTTCGGCGAGGTCAATCGTGTCAGGACTTGTGCCGAGGACGTTCACGCCCGCGGCGGCGAGTTGGTTGGCGAGGTTCAACGGCGTCTGGCCGCCGAACTGCACGATGGCACCGAGCGGCTTTTCCTTCCCGTAGATGCTCAGCACGTCTTCGACAGTGAGCGGCTCGAAGTAGAGTTTGCTGGAGGTGTCGTAGTCGGTCGAGACAGTCTCCGGGTTGCAGTTGATCATGATCGCCTCGTAGCCCTCATCGCGAAGCGCGAGCGCGGCGTGGACGCAGCAGTAATCGAACTCGATGCCCTGGCCGATGCGGTTTGGGCCGCCGCCGAGCACGAGGACCTTGCGCCCGTTGGAGGAGGTGGTCTTGTCGGGCGCGTTGTAGGTCGAGTAGTAGTAGGCCGCGTTCTCGACGCCGCTGACCGGCACCGCGTCCCAAGCCTCGGCGAGGCCAAGCTCCAGCCGGCGCGCGCGAATCTCGTTTTCGGCGATGCCGAGAATCTTCGAGAGATAGCGGTCAGCGAACCCGTCCTTCTTCGCCTGCACAAACAGGTCGTCCGGCACCTGCTTGCCCTTGAACTTGAGAAGCTTCTCCTCCAGTTCGACCAACTCCTTCATCTGCTGGATGAACCACGCCTTGATGTAGGTCTTGGCGTGCAGTTCATCCACCTTGGCGCCCTTGCGCAACGCCTCATACATGATGAACTGCCGCTCGCTGCTCGGCTGGTTGAGCATCGCCATCAGATCCTCCAGCGAACGTTGGTTGAAGTCCTTCGCGAAGCCCAGCCCGTGCCGGCCGTTCTCCAGCGAGCGGATGGATTTCTGGAACGCCTCCTTGTAGTTCTTGCCGATGCTCATCACCTCGCCGACGGCGCGCATCTGGGTGCCGAGTTTGTCCTCGGCGTCCTTGAACTTCTCGAACGCCCAGCGCGAGAACTTCACGACGACGTAATCGCCGGAGGGCTTGTATTTCTCCAGCGTGCCTTCCTTCCAGTAGGGGATTTCGTCGAGCGTCAGCCCGGCGGCGAGCTTGGCGGAGATGAGCGCGATGGGGAACCCGGTCGCCTTCGACGCGAGCGCGGAGGAGCGCGACGTGCGCGGGTTGATCTCGATGATGACTATGCGGCCGGTCCTCGGGTCGTGCGCAAACTGGATGTTGGTGCCGCCGATGACCTGGATGGCCTCGACGACTCGATAGGAGTAGTCCTGCAGCTTCTTCTGCAACTCCGGCGAGATCGTCAGCATCGGCGCGACGCAATACGAGTCGCCCGTATGCACGCCCATTGCGTCCACGTTCTCGATGAAGCAGACGGTGATCATCTGGTTCTTGGCGTCGCGGACGACCTCCAGTTCCAGCTCCTCCCAGCCGAGCACCGACTCCTCGATCAAAATCTGGTGAATCATGCTGGCCGCGAGACCGCGGCTGGCGACGGTGCGCAGTTCCTCGATGTTATAGACAAGGCCACCGCCGGTGCCGCCCATCGTGTAAGCGGGGCGCACCACCACCGGATAGCCGAGACGCGCGGCAATCTTCTCCGCTTCCTCGATCGTGTAGGCTGGGTCGCTGTCGGGCATGGGGATGCCGAGCCGCTGCATCGTCTCCTTGAACACGATGCGGTCCTCGCCGCGCTGGATGGCGTCTATGTTCACGCCGATGACCTTCACGCCGTATTTCTCCAGCACGCCGGCCTTGGCCAGCTCGGAGGAAAGATTCAGGCCGGTCTGGCCGCCGAGGTTGGGCAGCAACGCGTCGGGCCGCTCCTTCTCGATGATCTTGGTCATGGTCTGCACGTTCAACGGCTCGATGTAGGTGGCGTCGGCCATGCCGGGATCGGTCATGATCGTGGCAGGGTTGGAGTTCACCAGCACAATCTCGTATCCCAGCCCCTTGAGCGCCTTGCACGCCTGGGAACCGGAATAATCGAACTCGCACGCCTGTCCGATCACGATTGGACCGGAACCGATAATCATCACCTTGTGAACGTCGTTGCGTCTCGGCATGTCGTTGCTCCTTGGATGTTGAAGAACTTGGATTGGAAATCTCGACCGCAGCCTAGCAGTCACTCTTATCGGCGCAAGAGCAAAATCCAAAGGTCCACCCACATGGGCGCAACTTGACACACGCGCCAAGTCCCGAAAGGGACGGTCGAGAATAGCCCGGCGTTTCAACGCCGGGTGGGCTGGCAACAAGGAACAAGCCCCGTCAGGGGGAATGGCACTTA
>DYDC01000214.1 GCA_020718125.1 Methylacidiphilum sp.
CCTTCTTGCTGCCAACGGTAAATCAACCGACGTTCTTCCTCGGTCACTCGCTTGTAAGCCATGTTGTTCTCCTAGTGTGGCACACGAAGGGCGGAGCTTACGACGCGATCAACTCAGGCAACAAGTGTTGCAATAGCCGGTAGCGCGCGCGCCTTCTATCGGCTCATCGCCACGCGGTTTATCCATCCGCTGTTGTTCAGCCTGGCTGTCGGCCGGCGCGTGACCGACAGCGCCAACGGATTTCGCGCATTCCGCCTGTCGCTGTTGCAGGACCCGCGCATCAACCTCGCGCAGGATTGGCTGGACCACTACGAGTTGGAGCCTTACCTGTATTTCAAAGCCATCACCCTCGGCTACAAGGTCAAGGAAGTGCCCGTCACGAAGATCTATCCGCCCAAGGAACTCGGCTACACCAAGATGACGCCGTGGGCCGGTTGGTGGAGCATCCTGCGACCCATCATCCTGCTGGGCCTGCGCATCAGGAAATGACCGCCCGGTTCACAGCAACAACCGCTCCCACGAAGACCGCCGCTCGAAGCAGCCGGACATCCCAATCCCCGACGCTCAGAAGAACGGATACAGGAACGGCGCAAGGGCGGAAGATTGCGCAAAGAGGATAATGCCGCCGATGACCACCAGCATCACCAGCAGGGGTATCAGCCACCATTTCTTCTCGCGCATGGCGAATTGAATCAGTTCACGCAATAACGACTGTTTGGCCATGACACTCTCCGTCTTCAGCAGGCTGTTTCGATCCGCCGGAATCGCGGCGCCGATAGCGCGCTTTCCTACTCGCGCCTCTCGCCCATCTTCCGTCCACGAACCACTGACGGTTTTTCTTGCGGCGCAACATATAGCCCCCCCCGCCGCCAGCGGCGTCAATGCCAGCCTTTAGTTTTCCCAGTTTTCCGCAGTTTCCAATTGACGCGGAACCGGGACATGGATAGGGTTTCCGGCGTTACAGCGCATGAAAGTCTCACACGGACGCAGGTATGGCAGTCTTTTGGTGACGCGGGTCTGGAAACCACCCGTGGTTCTGCGTGCATCTGCTTCCGTTTGCAGCCAGACCCTCGATAAAGCCGGAACGTCCGAGCCTTTACCCGCGGCGGTTGCCGTCCACCCGCTCTCATGAAGTTGCGTTCGCTTTGGCTTCGTCTCTCGCTGCTGCTGCTGGGGATCATCCTCTACGGCGCGACGCTTTGGGACAACACATGGTCCCGGCATGACGAGGCGACGATTCAGTATTGGAAACAGCAGTTCCACCAACAGTGGGTGGATGGTCAACTCTCCCTAACGTCGTTCACGGCGGTCCAAGCTGATCAGGGCCGCTTCATACCGGGTTTCCACCTGGCGCAGTTCATCGAGCATGAACTGTTCGGTTTGGATTGCTGGAAACACCGCCTGTTTCGCCTGGCGGTGATGTTGGCGCTGTGCCAAGTGTTGTTTTCAGTGGCTGCGCGTGTCACGGGTTCTCCGGGCGCAGCGTGGTTGACCGGGTTGTTGTTTCTTTGTTTCTCGCCGAATGTGGAGAACTGGTCGTGCTTGGATACCCAGGAGTTTTACCAAACGGCAATCCTGTTGCCATCCCTGTGGTGTCTGGTGACAGCGATGGGCGCGCCGACGGAGAAGCGCATGTTTCGCGCCGGCTTGACGCTGGCAGCAGGGTTATGGATTTCCCCCGCCTTTCTCATCAAGGAAACCAGCCTCGCGTTCATAGCTCTGGCGGTGGCGTTGACGATTGGATGCCTCATCGGGTGTGGCGAGTTGTTGTCCCGACGCAACCGTCTCCTGAGCGGAGTTTATCTGGGATTCCATGTATTGACAGCGCTGCTTTGGCCGGTGATGAAAGATGCCGCCGGAATCAGTCCCATCAAGGCCGGACTCTACACCTCGCAGCACTATCAACCCACACTCGTCATCATGGCCTCAACGGCGTTCAAGTATGGCGACCTGCTGTGGAACAGCTTCCAATTGTTGACGCTGGTTGCGCTGGGCCTGTTTCTGTGGCGGCTGGCGGGCTGGGCGCGGAGCCGGGTCCGGCCGGACGCGTATGACGGCTGGGCTTTCGTGGGCATGTGTTGGTTCGCTGGATTGGTGATCATCACGCTGCCCATGAAGCTGGCACACGGTCGCTACCTCGGTCCGGGGTTGCCGGGGTTGTGCCTGTTCGTCGGACTGATGGTATGGCGATTCCTGGCCGAACGGACCCAACAGGCACCGCCACGGCCATCTTGGCCAAGATCGCTCTTGCGCTGGCTGGTGGTGGCTAATCTCGTCCTGCTGCCCTTGATCGCGGGCATCCGCACCAACAACTACCTGATCTTCAAGCACGACTATGATCGCGCCACCTTTGACGCCACAGAAACCTTGGCGTGCCATGCGGCACCAGGCGCGCGATTTTTTATCAATGTGCCGGCCGAACAACCGGGGTTCTTCACGGAGATGGTGCCGTTGCTTGCCATCGTGTGCAATCGCCCCGATCTGAAGGAGTTCTACCATTACAACAAACCCGACAGGCCCGAGCCGCGCGCGGGCGACTATCTGCTGACGTTCACTCGCGAGCCTGAGGGCAGCAGCCGCCCCGCCGCGTTGCCTGTGCCAGCGTCACTTCATGAGCGCACGCTGAACCAGCTTGGCGACCGCCTCAAGCTGGTCCGCCAGATTCGTTATGATCGGCGGCTGCTCGCGTCCTATCCGGACGCGCCGATTTTCAACTGGTTCGCCCGCGCGGGCGTGAAGCTCCCTGCCCACCTCGGCATGCCCCGCGACCGGCGGCGGGCATTGTTCACGGTTGAACCTATCTTGGTGGAATGGAACGTCTATCAATTCCAACGCTGAACCCCCGTCGGGCGCAGTCCAGCGGGAGGTTCCCTGCAGGCAGTCCAACGGCCGCGTGCGTCACTAGACGCTTGTAAAGACAGAGGTTGCTGTGGCTGAATAGGCCCGATGAACAAGGAAGCCAGCAACAGCGGCCCGACGGTTTGCCTGTCGGTGGTAGTCCCGGTCTTCAACGAAGCCGATGGCCTGCGGTTGTTGTGGGAGAAGCTCTCAAGCGTCCTGGCTGGCCTCGGTAAGCGTTGGGAGGTGGTGTTCGTGGACGATGGCAGCCACGACAGTTCCTGGAGTGTTCTCAAGCAACTGCATGAGCAACACCCGGAGGTGAGGGCTTTGCGGCTATCGCGCAACTTCGGCCATCAAACGGCCCTGACCGCCGGCATGGAGGCGGCCCGCGGCGCGGCGATCGTCACCATGGACGCCGACTTGCAGCACCCGCCCGATTTGATCCTGGAACTTGTCCGTCAATGACAGGCTGGCCAGCAGATCGTTCACACCGTTCGCCAACACACGGCGGATGCCTCGCATTTCAAACGGTTCAGTTCCTGGGCGTTCTACTGGTTGATCAACCATCTGGGCGGCACCCGCATCGAGCCAAACACGGCCGACTTCAGGCTGCTGGATCGTCAGGTGGTTGATGCGTTGCGGACGATGCCGGAACATCGGCGATTCCTGCGCGGCATGGTCAATTGGGTGGGGTTCCGCCAGTGCGCGGTGCCCTTCCAAGCGCCGCCGCGGGCGGCTGGCACCACGAAGTATTCTCTGCGCCGCATGGTGCGGCTGGCGCTGGACGCGGTGCTGTCGTTTTCCACCCTCCCCCTGCGTCTGGCGATCTACATGGGCCTGTTGATCGCGCTGGGCAGCTTCCTTTACTTGGGCTTCGTGCTCTATGCCGCTTTGTTCACCGACCGGGCCGTGGTGGGCTGGGCTTCGGTCATTGGCGTCCTGCTGTTCCTCGGCGCCATCCAGTTGCTGTTCACCGGTTTGATCGGTGAATACATCGCCCGCATCTACGAGGAAACGCGCCAGCGACCTCTCTATCTGGTGGCCGAACGCATTGGTTGGTCCGAACCGCCCGACGCCTGAGCACGGATCCCTGCAAGCGGCGACTAACGCCGCCGGCCCACCATCATCAGCAGGTCGAAGGTGTTCGACCATAGGTTGATCCGCCCCAAGCCCGACTTCATGCACAACGTGTGCATCCACGACACGCGCGGCCGGCCCAACGAAGTCAGGCTATAGACTATCTGCCCCACGCTCCGGCTGATGCCGATATAGCGGCTCCACACCGGGTCAAACCCAAACCGATTCAACGTGCGTTCCAGCGTGGCCCGGGAGAAATACCAAATATGCGTCGGCGGATGAATCTGCCGCCACTGTTCACCCTGCCGCCGCGCCAACCGGCTGCCGATGTCCGCCGTCGTGATCGCCACAATCCCGCCCGGCCGCAGCAGTTCGGCCATCCGGGCCAAGTATCGTCCCGGATCGTCCAGATGCTCGATGGTGTCCCAGAGGCAAAACGCGTCCACCTCCCCCCCCGCCAACGGCAGTTCGGCAAAATCCGCACACGTTACATCCAAGCGCAGCTTCTTCCGCGCGTAACGACAAGCCTCCTCCGCGATGTCGCAGCCGCGCACCTGCCACCGCTGACGCGCCAAATTCAAGAACAACCCGTAAGCGCAGCCCACCTCAAACACCCGCCCTCCAGCGGGCACCCAGCGCGCCAACTGCCTGACCCGCCGCCGAAAATTCGCTTCGTGGGCGCCGCGGTCCGCCAGATACTCGAAATACTCCGCTCCGTGGAAATACTCCGGTCCATACAGCCGCGCCAACTCCTCGCGCGTCAACCGGTTCGGAAAATAGGCCATGCCGCACTGGCAACAAGTGACCAGTTCGCGAAACAGCGGCCGGGATTCGCTGCTGCCGCACGCCACGCAGGAGCGGAAGGTCGAGGCGGACACGGTGATTCCATTCAAGGGTAACCTCGCTGCGCTCGGTGATCAGAGCATGCGGTAGGCAGCGGCCATAGCCCTGCGTTGTTGTTCATTACGGATATGTCCCGCCGATAGTTGAAACCAGCGGTGGTGCATTGGTTGTTTAGGCGGCTTGTTGTTGAGAGTCAAGAGTCCCGCGAGCCAGTAGCCAACGCAACACTTGCGGCTGGCTGCCGGGCATCGTCTTCGTGAGCCTTTGTTAACTCAGGCTATGACGTGCCCAAGCAGGAAACGCAAGCAGGAATCGTCCTGACGGGGGTGGATGGGCAGCGTGAGGCGCAGGTCTTGCCGTCCCCGCAGGGGTGC
>DYDC01000215.1 GCA_020718125.1 Methylacidiphilum sp.
AGAAAGAGATGCGGAAGGCGATGGCGGAAGTGATGAAGGAAATGTCTAATGTTGAGACCTGACCCCCATTGTTGGCCACCGGAAAGGTGCCAGGGGATTCATCATGTCCCCCGCAACTTTCGCACGTCACCCGTGCGCCGCGTCACGCCTTCTTTGTCCATCTTCTCCAGCAGCGGCACCACGATACGCCGGTTGGTCTTCAACATCTCGCGCAACTCCGACATCGTCGCCTGGCCGCGCTGCTTCAGGAACTCCCGCACCCGGCGGCATGCCTCGTCGTGGCTTTCCTTCAAGATCACCTCGTCCGTCCCGAACTCGACGACGAGCTTTGCGTCACGCAGGTAGCGCAGCGCCTGCGGATCGCACTCCTTGCGGCGCGGCGTGTTGAACGGATCGGTCGCCAGCTTCTTCAGCAGCCCTTCAGCAATCGCATTGAGTTGCCCGGTTGCCTTTGGTTTGTGGGCGGGCCGGCGGATGATCGTCTCATCGCGGACGAACTGCCCGCCCACGCAAAGGTCGTTCAGCAACTCAGCCAGAACTTCCGCGCCAGCGCCCAGCATCGCCTGCAACTCGCCGAGCGGCAGACCCGGCTTTTCCGGATGGTCGCAATGCAGCGCGTCAATCGTCTGCGTCGCGCGGGCGAGCGTGTCTTTCCACAACACACCGTCGGCGGCGAATGCCGCGCAAACCTTCGCGCCCGCCTCGCGCAACGCCGCCTCGACCGCCGCCGCGCTGAATCGCGATTTCACCAGTAGCGTCGCGCGCGGCACGATGCCGTCGTGCGCGAGCCATGCGCGGATCAGTTCGGTCTCGCCGGGCTGTGGCGTGCCAGCGAGCGTGTGGACGCGGGATTCCTTCGACCCGCCCCGGCGCGCATCGGCGTCGAGCACGAGGCCGCCCGCAATGGTTGTCGCTTCACGGATGATGAACCGGTCGCCGACGAAGCAATAGACCGGCTCCTCGAACCGCAACTGGCCGACCGCCTGTTGTCCGGGCAGTAGTTCCTTCGTATCGAACAACGTCAGCCGCGCGCGCCAGTGGCCGCTGCCGAGCGAGACGTTGATGACCTCGTTGTGCTTCAGCTTCGTCTTTGCGCGCGACGAAATGGTCAACAGCGCATCCAGCGTGTCGCTTGGCCTGCCGAGTCCCGGCCGCGTCAGGACGTGACCGCGATGGACGGCGTCCACGGCGACGTCGGTGAGATTGATGGCACACCGAGCGCCTGGGCCGAGCGTGGCCACCTCGCGGCCGTGGTTGTGCAGCGACCGGGCGCGCGTGGCGATGTCGCCCGGCTGGATGACGAGCTTGTCGTCGCGGGCGATGGAGCCGCCGACCAACGTGCCGGTGACGACCGTGCCGATGCCTTTCAACGTGAAAGTGCGGTCCACGTGCAGCCGCGGCTTGCCGATGTCGGCGGGCGCGGGCGCGGCGGCGAGCGTGTCGAGGATGGTCTGCTTGAGCTGCTCGATGCCCGCGCCGGTGTGGGCGGAGACTTTGACTACAGGCCAGTCCGCGCGGGGTAGGGGAATGTCGCCCGGCGCGAGGTCGCGCTTGGTGACGACAAAGATGCCGCGCTCGACACCGAGGTAGTCGAGGATCTGGAGGTGCTCCTCGCTCTGAGGCATCCAGCCTTCGTTGGCGGCGACGACGAACAGCGCGGCGTTCATGAACGCGATGCCGCTCGCGGCGTTGCGCACGAAGTCCTCGTGGCCCGGCACATCCACGATGCCGATGTTGAATTCAATCTCCTGTAGCGGCGGTCCATGACCGCCGGCTGATTCTGATTCGGAGATTCGGCGGTCGGAGACCGCCGCCACAGGAGCGGCCATCCGAAGATTGGCGAACCCGAGGTCAATCGTGATGCCGCGCGCCTTCTCCTCCGGCAGCCGGTCGGGGTCGGTGCCGGTCAGCGCCCGCACCAAAGCCGACTTGCCGTGGTCCACGTGACCGGCGGTGCCGAGGATGAAGTTGCGGATGGACATGGAAAGTAGTCCGGTCACTCCGTGACGCGAAATCGTCATAAGGATGCCGCGTCACGGAGTGACGCGACTACGATGTCATCCTGCGGCGGGAACACTGTCCTCAGGTCGAGCTTGAACGCGCCGCGCTCGGAGTAGCCGATTACCGGTGGCGTGTGGGCGCGCAGGCGGCGGGCGAATTCCTCCAGCGGGATGCGCGGCACGATGTCCACCGTCACCGACTCGAATGACGAGCGCGGCAGCGTGCCGCCGCCAACCTGGCCGCGGCCGGTGCCGATGGAGGCCTTGAGCGGCGCGCCAGCCAACGCGGTGACGATGGTTTCGGCGCGAGCGCGCAGCTTCTCCATCGCCTCGGCGAGCAACGTGATTGTGCGGACCTGCGACTCCTCGCCACGAAGGTAAAGGTCGGCGGTCGTTTGGAGCGCGGAGAGGATGAGCTTGTCGCAGCGGAGCGCGCGGAAGAACGGGTCTTTCTTCAGCGCGGCGACGAGCTTGGCGCGGCCGGCAATAATGCCGGCCTGCGGGCCGCCGAGGAGTTTGTCGCCGCTGAAGGTGACGAGGTCCACGCCGCGCTTGAGCGCTTCGGCGGCGGTCGGCTCGTGTTCGAGGCCGAAAAGTTTCGTTTCGATGACCGCGCCACTGCCGAGGTCTTCAATGAAGGGCACTCGTTTCTTCTTCGCCAGCGCGGCGATCTCCTCGGTGTCGGGCGACTCGACGAAGCCGCCCATGAAGAAATTGCTGCGGTGGACCTTGAGGATGAGGCCGGTGTTCTTGCCGATGGCGCGGGCGTAATCGCCGAGAGTCGTCTTGTTGGTCGCGCCGACTTCGCGCAGCTTCGCGCCGCTGGCTTCAAGGATTTCCGGGATGCGGAACCCGCCGCCGATCTGGACCAGTTCGCCGCGGGATATGACGACCTCGCGGCCGAGCGCGAGATGACGCAACACGAGAACAAGCGCGGCGGCGCAGTTGTTGACGACGGTGGCGGCCTCCGCGCCGCAGAGGACGGCCAGCGCGGTTTCCAGATAAGCGGCGCGTCCACCGCGCGCGCCGCCGGTGAGGTCGTATTCGAGGTTGTTGTAGTGGCTGCCGATGTCGGCCAGCGTCTCGATCGCGCGCGGGCCGAGCGGGGCGCGGCCAAAGTTGGTGTGGACGAGGATGCCGGTGCCGTTGATGACGGGTTGGATGCGTTGCGCGTGGAGGGTGGCGAGCGTGGAGCGTAAAGCGGTGATGACAGCGTCGCGCTCGATGGTGGTCCTGGCGGCTTTCTTGCGCAACGCGGCGAGTTCGCGCCGGACGACGGCGGTTACGAGGGGCCGCGGCAAGCCGGTGTCGCCGAGTTCTTGAAGGACTTTTTCGACCTGCGGAATATCACGCAACGACATGGATGGTCTTCTCCTTGGTGATTCGGCCGATGATGACGGCGCAGAGGGTGTTGTGGCTGCGGCAGAGGCGGAGGACAGCAGCGGCGCAGCGCAGGCCGGCGCTGATGAGCAGGCCGCCGGAGGTCTGCGCGTCGGCGAGCAGATACTTCCGCGCGTCGGTGACGGCGGGATCCCATCGGACGACTTCGTTTGCGTGATCGAGATTATGATGAGTGCCGCCGGGGACGCAGTCGGCGGCGATAAGTTGCCAGACATGCGGCAAAGCGGGCGAAGCACTCGCCCAGGTTCTCGCGCCGACGCCGCTCTCACGACACATCGAGCGCAAATGGCCGAGCAGGCCGAAGCCGGTCACGTCGGTGAGCGCGTGGACGTGGCCGGTAGCGGCCAGCGCGGTGCCGACGTCGTTGAGGCGCGTCATGGAGCGGATGGCGGCACGGGCGGCGGCGGGCGGCGTTTTGCCGCGCTTGATGCCGGTGCTGACGATGCCAGTGCCGAGCGGTTTGGTGAGGATGAGCACGTCACCGGGGCGCGCGCCAGCGTTGGTCAGGACGCGGCGCGGATGGACGATCCCGGTGACGCTGAGGCCGTAGATCGGTTCGGGGTTGCGGATGGAATGGCCGCCGACGAGGGCGCAGCGGGCCTCGCGGCACTTCTCGGCGCCGCCGCGCAGGATGGCCGTGATGGTTGCGGGCGGCACGAGGTCCTGTGGCATACCGACGATGTTCATGGCGGTCAGTGGCCGGCCGCCCATTGCATAGACGTCGCTGAGCGAGTTGGTGGCGGCGATGAGTCCGTAGGTGTATGCGTCATCCACGATGGGCGGGAAAAAATCGAGCGTCTGCACGAGTGCGCGGCGCGCGTCCAGCCGATACACGCCGGCGTCGTCGGCGGTGTTGCTGCCAACGAGCACGTTGCGGTCGGTCACGCGCGGGAACTGACGCAGAACCTGCGCCAGGGTCTTCTGGCCGAGCTTGGCGGCTCAACCCGCGCAGGAGGCGAGCGTCGTGAGCCGGATTTTTCGTCCTTTATTCATTGGTTTCTACTCAGGCAGAAAGGCAGAGGTTCGAACAGGGAAGACGGGAAGTCGCGAAGACGAGATGGGCTGCTTCCCCTCTTTGCGCCTTCCCTGTTTTATTTCTGCTGTGAGAATGGCGGAAAGGGCAGGAATCGAACCTACCTGGCCCGCTTGCGCGAGCCGCGACGGTTTTGAAGACCGCGGGGGCCACCAGGCACCCATCACTTTCCGAAGGGTCGAGAGTCGAGAGCGGAGAGCCGAGGGCCGGAATCGGATCAGAGCTTGGCGCGGATGAGCTTGAGGTGTTCCCGCACGCGCAACCAGCGTGAGCCGGAATCGGATCAGAGCTTGGCGCGGATGAGCTTGAGGACCTGTTCCGGTTCGGGGAATTGGCCGGTTTCGGCCTTGGAATAGACGCTCTTCCCGTCCACGAGGACTTCGAAGATGCCGCCCTTGCCGGGGACGAGGGTGAGGGGCTTGATGTCGAACTTAAGCTCACTGAGCAACCTTTCCGTCAGACCGACGGCTTTCGGTTCGTAGTTTCACTGAGCGCAATACTGGATCTCGATGTGGACTGACATGGTGTTCTCCGATTGCGCGCGAAACTATCACCCGGCCCCCGCGAGCGTCAAGGTTGCTGCCGGGAGTCGAACGCGGGACGGGCGCAACTTGACACACGCACCACGATCAAGTCCCGGAGGGACGGACGAG
>DYDC01000216.1 GCA_020718125.1 Methylacidiphilum sp.
ACTCTGCCATCACGGGCGGCGTTCCCGGCACTAAAGTGCCGGGCTATTCTCGTCCGTCCCTCCGGGACTTGATCGTGGTGCGTGTGTCAAGTTGCGCCCCCACCCGCCGAGCGCGCAGGATTGACGCCGCCGCACAGAGTCGGCTACGCTTCGCGCGTGGATTTTCCACCGCTAGACTGGAGTCGCATCAAGACCTACCCGCTGCGCGAACGCCCCAACAAAGTGCGGGCCGAGGATTTCGCGCGCGCGTGGGCCAAAGGCGGCTCCCTGCAATCGTTCCTGGCCACGATGCCGAAAATCCTGGCCGCTCAGGACCTTCAAACCCTCGTGGCCGACATGGTGGCTGCCGCCCGCAAGAAGAAGCCCGTGCTTGTCTGCATGGGCGCCCATGTCATCAAGTGCGGCCTCAGCCCCATCCTCGTGGACCTGATGCGCCGCAATGTCGTATCGGCCGTCGCCACCAACGGCGCCGGGGCCATCCACGACTTCGAGCTGGCCCTCATCGGCCAGACCAGCGAGGACGTGCAGCGCGGGCTGGACGACGGCAGCTTCGGCATGATTGACGAGACCGGGCGCCTGATGAACGCCGCGATCAAGGAAGGCATCTCGCAGGGCATCAGCGCAGGCCGCGCGCTGGGCGAAGCCATCGTCAAGGGCAACTTCCCCAACCGCGAACTGAGCATCCTCAACGCCGGCGTCACCACCAACACGCCCGTCACCGTCCACATCGCCCTCGGCACCGACATCATCCACCAGCACCCCACCTGCGACGGCGCGGCGCTTGGCGAGGCGAGCTACATGGATTTCCAGCGGCTCGCGTCGGTCGTCGCGGCGCTTGGTGATGGCGGCGTGGTGCTCAACATCGGCTCCGCGGTCATCATGCCCGAGGTGTTTCTCAAGGCGCTCACCGTCGCCCGCAACCTCGGCCACAAGGTCGAGAACTTCACCGCCGCCACCTTCGACATGATCCGCCACTACCGGCCAACCGAGAACATCGTCCGCCGCCCCGTCCACAAAGGCGGCCGCGGCTGCTACATCATCGGCCATCACGAACTGATGCTCCCATTGCTGGCCGCCGCGGTCATCGAACAACTATGAACGGCATCCCCACCAAACGCCTCCGGCAACTGCTCGCGGCCTTCCGCAACCGCCGCCTTCTCGTCGTCGGCGACGTCATGCTCGACCAGTTCACCTACGGCCGGTGCGACCGGATTTCACCCGAAGCGCCCGTCCCGATCATCGCGGTCACCCGCGAGGAATGGCACCCCGGCGGCGCCGCCAACACCGCGCGCAACGTCGGCTCCCTCGGCGGCCGGGCCACGCTCATCGGGGGCATCGGCCCCGACGACGCCGGCAACAAGCTCAAGGAGCTTCTCCGCGCCGAGAGCGTCGAGCCGGAAGACCTGCTCGTCCGTCCGAACACGTCCACCATCCGCAAGACCCGCATCATCGCCCAGCACCAGCAGCTTTGCCGCGTGGACCGCGAGCGATGCGCCGCGCTCACCGCCGCCGAGGCGGCACAAGCGGTCCAGTCCGTCCGCGCGCAACGCCGGTTCGACGCCATCATCATCTGCGACTACGGCAAGGGCTTCATCACCCAGACACTGCTCGACGCCTTGAAACGCCTCGCGCCCGTCGTCACTCTCGACCCGAAACCGACGCGGCGCCTGAAACTCAACGGCCTTACCGCCATGACGCCCAACCGCGCCGAGACGCTGCAACTGGCCGGCCGTCCCGCCGCCGACACCGACTGGCACGCCGCCGCGGAAGCCGTGCTGAAGAAATGGCGTCCGAAGATGCTCCTGAGCACGCTCGGTGAACAAGGCATGTGCCTTTTCCAGCAGGGCAAGCCGCCGCACCTGATCCCGACCGTGGCGCGCGAAGTGTTTGATGTCAGCGGCGCGGGCGACACGGCCATCGCGGCGTTCACGCTCGCGCTGGCCAGCGGCGCGACGCCCGTCGAGGCCGCCACCATCTCCAACCACGCCGCCGGCGTTGTCGTCGGCAAGCTCGGCACTGCCACTTGCGCGCCGGACGAACTGCGGGCAAGCTTCGACCGATGAAGAACCCCACGCCACATCGCGCCGTCTTCATTGACCGGGACGGCACGATTGTCGAAGAGGCCAACTACCTGCACCGCCCGGAGGACGTGATCATCGTCAAGGGCGCGGCGGCGGCCCTGAAGAAACTCCGACGCGCCGGCTTCCTCATCTTCATCATCACCAACCAAGCCGGCATCGGCCGCGGTTACTACACCGAGGCCGACATGCAGCGCGTGCACCGGCATCTGCTCGGCCTGCTGGGGAATGACGGCGCGACGGTGGACGGCGTCTATTTCTGCCCGCACCACCCCGACGACCGCTGCAACTGCCGCAAGCCGTCGCCCAAGTTCCTCTTCGATGCCGCCGCGCAATTCGACATCCGGCTGGCCGACTCGTTCATGATCGGCGACCGCATCGGCGACCTCGAAGCCGGCCGCCGCGCCGGCGCGCGCAGCATCCTTGTGCGCACCGGCTATGGCTATGAAGAGTGCAAACGGGCCGGCAGCAAGCTGCCCGCCGACCACATCGCCAAAGACCTGCCGGCCGCCGTCAATTGGATCCTGAAACAGAAATGAAATTCATCGGTGTCATCCCCGCCCGCTGGCAGTCCACACGTTTTCCCGGCAAGATGCTCGCGCCCATCGCCGGCAAGCCGCTCATCCAATGGGTCGCCGAGCGCGCCAGCCGCTCGCGCCTGCTCAGCGAGGTCATCGTCGCGACCGACCACCAGCCCGTGGCCGACTGCGTCGCCGCCTTTGTCGCCGCCGATAAACGCCTGCGGGGCCGCGTGCGGGCCGCCATGACCAAGCCCGACCATCCCAGCGGAACCGATCGCGTCGCCGAGGTCGCGCGCAAAATCCCCTGCGATATCGTTGTGAACATCCAGGGCGACGAGCCGTTGGTGCAGCCGGCGATGATTGACCATCTCGCCCGCGCGCTGGCCCGCGACCGCGACGCGGTGATGGCGACACTGGCGAAGGCCGCCACGGTCGAGGAACTGGACAACCCGAACGTCGTAAAGCTGATTGTCAACCGGCAGGGTCGGGCGATATACTTCAGCCGCCATGCGATCCCCTATTTACGGGACGCGGCGAAGGAAGCCGCCGATGAGCGGCACCGGCGGTTCCGGTTTCTGAAACATCCAGGCATGTATGCGTATCGCCGGGACTTTTTGTTGAAGCTGGTGAAACTGCCGCCGTCGCCGTTGGAACTGGCGGAGCGGCTGGAGCAGTTGCGGGTGATCGAGAACGGTTACGCAATCAAGGTCGTGGAAACAACAATCGAATCCTTCGGCGTGGACGCGCCCGCGGACGTGGCGCGCGTCGAGGCGCTGATCAAGGAACAATGACGCAGCCCAAATACATCTTCGTCACCGGCGGCGTGGTCAGCTCCCTCGGCAAGGGACTGACCGCCGCCTCGCTCGGCACGTTGCTGGAGAACTGCGGCCTGCGGGTCTCGCTCATGAAGTTCGACCCCTACCTGAACGTGGATCCCGGCACGATGAACCCGTTCCAGCACGGCGAGGTCTATGTGCTCGACGACGGCGCCGAGACCGACCTCGACCTCGGCCACTACGAGCGGTTCACCGACAGCAGGCTCGCCCGCCCCAACTCTGTCACGAGCGGCCAGATCTACCAGGCCGTGCTCGAGAACGAGCGCAAGGGCGACTACCTCGGCCAGACCGTGCAGGTCATCCCGCACGTCACCAACGAGATCAAGCGCCGCATCAAACAGGTCGGCCAGCAATCCCCGTCTGACGTGGTCATCTGCGAGATCGGCGGCACCACCGGCGACATCGAAGGACTGGCCGTGCTGGAGGCCATCCGCCAGATGGGCCACGAAATGGGGCCGGGCAACACGCTGTTTATCCACGTCACGCTCGTGCCCTACATCCGCGTCGCGGGCGAGATCAAGACCAAGCCGACCCAACAGAGTGTCGCGAAGCTGCGTGAGATCGGCATCACGCCGCAAATCATGGTCTGCCGCAGCGAGAAGCCGATTGAGGAGAGCGTGCGCAAGAAGATCGCGCTGTTCTGCAACGTTGCGGAAGAAGCGGTAATCGAGGAGATGGATGTCAAACACTCGATCTATGAAGTGCCGCTGATGTTGCAGCAGGAAAAGATGGACGACTTGGTGTGCCGCTGGCTGCGGTTGCGATTGCCGCCGGCGAAGATGATTACGTGGAAACGCATCATCCACCGCATTGTGGAGCCGAAGCATCACGTCCGCATCGCGGTCGTCGGCAAATACATCGGCCTGCAGGACGCTTACAAGAGCGTGTATGAAGCGATTCATCACGGCGGCATCGCCAACAACGCCCGTGTCGAGATCGTGAAAGTGGACGCCGAGGACATCGAGGAGCACGGCGCGGCGCGGGTGCTGCGGGGCATGGCGGGCATCCTAGTGCCCGGCGGTTTCGGCAACCGCGGCATCGAGGGCAAGATCAAGGCGGTCCAGTATGCCCGCCAGAACAAGGTTCCATATCTTGGCCTCTGCCTCGGCATGCAAATCGCCACCATCGAGTTCGCCCGCAACGTCTGCGGGCTGAAAGGCGCGCACTCCACCGAGTTCGCCCCGGAATCGCCACATCCTGTCATCTGCCTGCTGGAGGAACAGAAGAACGTCAAACGGATGGGCGCGACAATGCGGCTCGGCGCGCAGGCGTGCAAGCTCGCTCACGGCACGCGCTCGCGCGCCCTCTACGGCGCGGAGATCATCAGCGAGCGCCACCGCCACCGCTATGAGTTCAACAACGATTACCGCCGGCAGCTTGCCGAAAACGGCCTCGTGCTGGCGGGCACGACGCTCGACGGCGAACTGGTCGAGTTGATCGAGCAGAAAAACCACCCGTTTTTCATCGCCAGCCAGTTTCACCCGGAGTTCAAGAGCAAGCCGCACCGGGCGCATCCGTTGTTCCGCGGCTTCGTCGAGGCGGCACTGAGACAGAAAGCGGGCAAACGACGCGCATGATGCCCAAGGTCACCATCGTCAACGCCGGCGGCGTCCGCATCGGCGGCCCGTCGCTCGCGTTGATTGCCGGGCCGTG
>DYDC01000217.1 GCA_020718125.1 Methylacidiphilum sp.
CGGGCTATTCTCGTCCGTCCCTCTGGGACTTGATCGTGGTGCGTGTGTCAAGTTGCGCCCCGGTGAGCACGCGGAGCTTTACCGGAACGTGACTGTGACCCTGCTGCAACCGCTGCGTTGGGGAAAGATCGCGTCGGCGCGGTGGCTCCAGCCGGCCCAGAAGCCCGTCACGCTGAAGCCTGAGCGCCATGAGGATTGTGTGCGGCTGACGTTGCCGCGAATCGAGACGTGGAGAGTCGTCGAGATCCGTTGACGCGCCGCTGCGCGTCCTATCGCAGCCGCGCCGTCCAGAGGCTGACGACATACGGGAGGCGGAACCGCCCGTTCCCGGCGTGACGGACCACCATCGCGCGCAGGTCGCGTTCCAGCGACTCCAGCCGGTCGGGCGGCACCTCGTTGCGGACGTAACTGAAGGAGCGCACGAGGCTCACGAACCGGTCGGCGGTGAACTCGATCTCGTGCCGAAGCTCGGTGTGCGCCGTGGGCGCAAAGGTCCCGATGTCATCGAGCGCTTTGCCCCACGCGATCCGCTTGCGGTAGGCCGGGTCGTGTTTCGGGTTGTAGCGCGGGATGATGACGTCGAGTTCGGCCCAGACCAGCGACCGGCTGGTGTCGCGGTCGTTCCAGAAGATGGCGAGGCCGCCGCCGCGCAGGATGCGCCGCCACTCCGCCAGCGCGCGCGGCGCGTCGAACCAGTGGAACGCCTGCGCCGCGACGACGGCGTCCACGCTCGCGTCGGCGAGGCCGGTGGCCTCTGCCGTGCCGGCCCGGAACGGGACGCCGAGCCGCCGCTCGCCCTCGGCGCGCATGGCGTCGTCCGGCTCGATGGGCATGACGCGGAAGCCGGCGTCGAGGAAAAGTTTCGAGGCGAGGCCGGTGCCCGCGCCGATGTCGGCGACGAGGGCGCGGGGCGGGAGGTTGAGGTTTTGGGCAATGACGCGGGACAGTTCGGGGGGATAGTCCGGCCGGCCGGCGGCGAAGTCGGCGACGCAGGCGTTGAAGGCGGTCTTCATGGACGCGTGGCGGGCGTTGTCACGGCGCGGCGTTTGAGGGCGGCCGGGACGTTGGCGTCGCCGAGGACGGCGCGGGCGGCGTCGTAGTAACGTTTGGCGTCTGCGGCGCGGCCGGTTTCCCAGGCGTAGAGGGCCATGGCGGCAAGCGCGCGGCCGTCCTGGTAGGTGACGCTTTGCTGGAGGAGTTCGTAGAGGGTCTGTTCGGCGAAGTGGCCCCACGGCAGGGTGATGGAGCCTCTGCCGCTGGCCAGGACGATGCTGACGGTATCCACGTCGGCGGCGGCAGGCTGGCCGTTGAGCGTGCCGCCGGTGCGCAGGGCGAGGTTTCGCGGCGGCAGTTTGGTTTTCCCAATGATGGTGATGAGGCGGGTCTTCAGCTCGACGAGCAACTGGAGTTCGTCGGCGCGGGTCTGGATGCGCGGGCGGAGGCCGGGGTCGGTGGTCTTGGTGGCGAGGGCGGCGACGTATTGCTGGGCGCGCTCGAAGTTGAAGGTGCGCACCAGCGGGTCGGCGGGCGCGACGATGGAGCGGGCGGCGGCGGCGAGTTGCTGCTGGCGGGCGCGCTCGGCCCCGGCCTGCTTCGTGTCGAAGTCGGCATGGGCGGTCTTGATCTCGTCGAGGCGGGCTTCGACGAGTTTCTGGAGGACGGGCCGCGCGGCGAAGTTGGTGACGCTTTGCGCCAGGAGCGTCTCGGCTTCGACGAATTTGTTGGACTGGGTGAAGGTGTCCGCGTCCGTCATGATCTGTTTGAGTTGGGCCAGCAGGACTGGCCGGTCATCGGGCTGGTCCGGCGGGACGGCGGCCACCGTGTTCGTGTCCGGAGCGGGCACAGCGACGGGCATTTCGTTGGTGGCGGGGGCGACGGCGGGGAGGTTGGTCATGGCGGCCGCTTCGGGAGGCGGGACAACGACCGGCACGGGCGCGACGGCTCCCGGGATGTTTGTCGCGGGCACAGCCGGCGGGGCGGTGGGATGGATGACGCGGCGCGCTTTGGAGGGTGCGATGAGGACGATGTTGGTCTTGGAGTGGCGACCGGCGTGAGATGCCGCGGGAGGCGACGGGGGGGCCAGTTGTTGCCGCTGAATGAGTTTGTAACCAACCGCCGCGATGACGGCGATGAGCGCGGCGACACCGATGAGAAGGCCCGCTGCGGAGCGCTGCGGCGACGGTTTGGAGGCGCGGGTTTCCGGCGGGCGGGCGCCTGTGCGCGGGCCGCCGCGTGGCTTGCCGGTGCGGATGGCGCGGATGCGTTCGAGTTCCTCGATGGCCTCGGCGGCCGTCTGGTAACGGCCGGCAGGGTTCTTGGCGAGGAGCTTGAGGATGAACGTCTCGAATTCCCCGGAGAGTTGCGGGTTGAGTTTTCGCGGTGGATCGGGCGTGTCGTGGATCTGCATCGCCATGACCTGCAGCGGGTCCTTGTTGTCGAAGGGGGCGCGGCCGCAGACGGCGTGGTAGAGGGTGCAGCCGAGCGCGTAGAGATCGGTGCGGGCGTCCACCTCCTTCTCGGCGCGGCATTGTTCGGGCGAGCAATACTGCGGGGTGCCTTCGGCGAGGCCGCCCTTGAAGGTGGTGGTGCCGTGGCGGTGGGCGAGGCCGAGGTCGGCGACTTTGACCTGGCCCTCGGGGGTCAGCAGGATGTTGGCGGGTTTGATGTCGCGGTGGACGATCCTAGCGCGGCGCCAGGCGAAGTCGAGGGCCTGGGCGATCTGGAGGCCGGATTCGATGGCGTCGAGTTCGGAGAGTTTGCCTTCGCGGGTGATCCGGTCGTGCAAGGTGCCGGCCTCGACCAGTTCCATGACGAAATACCAGACGCCGTTGTGCTCGCCGGCCTCGATGGCCTGGACGAGGTGCGGGTGCGAGAACGTGGCGGCGGCGCGGGCTTCGTGGAGAAACTTGTTGGCGAACTCTGCGTCCTTGGCGATTTCGGGGCGCAGGACCTTGATCGCCACGAGCCGGTCGAGCGAGAGCTGGCGGGCGCGATAGACGGTGCCCACGCCACCCTCGCCGATGAGGCCAAGGACGTCGTAGCCCGGGATGTCAAGATCGGGGTCGGACATGGGACGGCGGATTCTAAACCCACGCCGCCGGCGTTAACAAGCGTTGCTCGGAGGAAAAAGGCCGGCCACCGTTCGGACGCGGGATACATCGCCGGTTCCGAACACCCCGCGGGTTGCCACCGCTACGCGCGTCCGCGCGTCCCGTGCATAAAAGCCGAAACCCGAAGTTGAGCCGGCAACGATGCTGGTGCTGCGGTCAACTTCGGTTTTCGGGATGAACGTCTGTTGATGCCAGTTAACGCTTCGCTGCCGGTTGCGTCGCCGGGGCAGTCGCCGCTGGCGGTTGGGTCGCGGGGGTGCCCGCTGCGGGCGTCGTCCCGGATTGCTGCCCTTGCCCGGGCTTCTGGAGCTGCACGCTGAGGCCATGACGGTTCATGAGAGCCACGAGGTTTGGATCGCCGGTAGCCTGGAGGTATTGCACGAGCAGTTGGAGCAGGTTGTTGAATCCCTGGTCCAGCGGGCGGGCGGCATCGAGCTGCTGGCGCGCTCCCGCGATGCTGGTGGTGAGGTTCTCGTTCTGTTGGCCAACGTAAACACTGACCCGCCATCCGAGCACGGCCAGAAGCACGGCCAGGATGGCGACGGAAACGCTGAGAATGGGGGCGCAGGAATTTCTATTGGAAGTCATCTCGCTCATGGGGTTTATCTCCGGGGAGTCGTGGGGGTGGTGAAACCCGGACTTTGCGGCCGTTGCTGGGTGGGCTGTCCGGTCTGCTGCAGGGCGGGCGCGTTCTTCAGGCCCATCGGCACGAGCACGGCGTCAATGTTCGGGTTCTGCTGGCTGTAAAGCACAAGGTCCTGGGCCAGTCGCTGGAAAACAAGACGGCGGACTTGCATGTTGTTCACTTCACCCTGCAGTTGCCGCGCGTCATTCAACAATTGCGCGTGCTGGCTGCCTCGCGCCCAGGTGAGCACCACGCTGCCTGCCGCCAACAGAACGGCGACCGGCACCAACAGTTTTTTCACTGAGTCTTCCATCGTTTCTCCTTTTACTGGGTTTCTTGACCGCCCGCCGGGTTTCTGCCGGCAAACAGGGCGCGCACTTTACACGCCGTGTCTTGGCCCGTCTATGACATTTTTCGGGAAAAATGCGTTCAAGGAAAAATGCGCGCCGATGCGGCCAGAGATGGTGGCCAAGCACGGCAGACTTGTTAGAGCGCCCAACTTGTGCTGTCAGAACGCAGGCGCCATGAAGGACTTGACTGAGGTGACATTCCGAGTTCTGGACGATATGTTCCGCGAACACGGTCCTGTGGATTGGCCTACGGTGCAAGACTGGGCGCGCCGGGACAGGATCCGGCCAGCGACGTGGCTGTGGAACTCACACGACCGGACCTGGCGGCTCGCGGGCGAGTTGACCGAAGTGGCGGCCCTGATGGCCCCCTCGGCCGAAACCGAGGCCCTGTCCGGTGAAAAATTCATCCAGCCCATCTTCTCCCCGCCCCTGCGGGAAAAAAACGCATCCACTGGCAGGCAGGCCCCACCAGCCGGCTCGCGATCACGGCGTTCCTCTGTGGCATCACGGGGCTGTGGATCGGCCCCGTCGCGCTCGTGGCGATTGCCCTCGGCCATTTCGCCCAGTGGAGGTTCCACTACTCGCCGCCCATTCTGGGAGGTTTCGCACTCGCGCTGTGGAGCCTACGGTTCGGCTATCTGGCGGTGGCGCTGTTGTTGTTCGAACTGATCCGCAGCCCCGTGGCCCACTAAGGAAACCTTCGGCACCGGCGCCGCGCGCCTCGCGCGGCCGCACAGGCGGGTGTTTCGCGGCCGGTCAACCTGCCAGCACTCGCAACAACGCCACGACCGCCGTGCTGATCCCGATGAACCCGCCCAGATACGTCGGCACCACCCCGCCAATGTTCCGCGCCGGTTTCCAGTTCGAGCGCGTCAGCCACGCCACCATGCTCAACCCCCACGCCAGCGCGCCGAGCATCATAGAGCCGCGCAAACGGGCCGAAGCGCCGTTCGATGTATTCGTAGCCGGA
>DYDC01000218.1 GCA_020718125.1 Methylacidiphilum sp.
GCTATTCTCGTCCGTCCCTCTGGGACTTGATCGTGGTGCGTGTGTCAAGTTGCGCCCCGACGCCGGCAACGCCGTTGTGCGCGGTTGATTTTGCGGGCGATTGCGCGGAAGATTGCTGCGTGACATTGACTCAGTGGCTGCCGTTTGTGGAGACGGCGCGACGCTACGGGTGGAAGGCGTTCCGGGCGGACGCGCTGGCGGGCATGGCGGGCGCGATCATGGTGGTGCCGCAGTGCATCGCCTACGCGATGATCGCCGGCCTGCCGCCCATCTACGGCTTTTATTCGGCCGTCGTGGTGGCCGCGGTCGGCGCGTTGATGGGCAGCAGCGAGCATCTGGTCTGCGGGCCGACCAATTCCATCGCCATCGTCATCGCCACCGCCATCGCACATTCGTCGCTGGTGGCGGTGAAGGAAAGCCCCGCCGAGGCGGTGTTGCTGCTCGCGTTCATGGTGGGCGTCATCCAGTTCGCGTTCGGCGTCTCGAAACTCGGCAACCTGTCGCAATTCGTCTCGCGCAGCGTTGTGGTCGGGTTCACCGCCGGCGCGGGTCTGCTTATCGCGTTGAACCAGCTCAACCCGCTGCTCGGACTCGATCCGCCGCCGGGCGTGCCGCTGCTGGCGCAGTTTCGATACGCGATCCGGCAAATTGCGGAGTTCAATCCCTACTCACTGGCCATCGGCGCGGGGTCGCTGACGCTGATGCTCTTGGGCCGGCGCTGGCTGCCGCGATGGGTCACGCCGTTGGTGGTGGTCAGTCTCGCCGCGGCAGCAGTGTGGGTGTTCCGGCTCGATGAAAAGGGCGTCGCGCTGGTCGGCCAGGTTCCCAACCAGCCGCCGATGCCGCGCTCGCCCCAATGGAGCCTCGGCATGATGACCGACCTGGCCGACAGCGCGCTGGCCATCGCGATTCTGGGCTGCATCGAGACGCTCTCCATCGCGAAGGGCATCGGCGCGGCCAGCGGCCAGCGCGTGGACGCCAACCAGGGCTTCATCGGCGTCGGGCTGGCGAACATCGCGGCGGCGTTTTTCCAATGCATGCCGGGCAGCGGCAGTTTCGTGCGGTCGGCGTTGAACCACGATGTCGGCGGGCAAACGCGGTTCGCGGCCGTCATCGGCGGTCTCTGGGTGATGGGCATCCTGTTCGTGTGTGGACCGCTGGTGCGCTACGTGCCGAACGCGTCGCTGGCGGGCATGCTGATCGTGCTGGGCTTCGGCATGTTCCAGTGGCGCAACATCCGCGTTGCGTTGAAGGCGACGCGCAGCGACGCGGCGGTGTTGATCCTGACCTTCGCCGTCGCGGTGCTGGTGAACCTCCGCGTGGCGATCTATGTCGGGGTCATCAGCTCGCTGGCGTTGTTCCTGCGCAAGGCCAGCGCGCCGCATCTGGTCGAATACGACTTTGACGGCGAGACGATGCGCGAGATCAGCGGCCCGTCCGAGCGGTCGCACCCGGAGATATCCATCATCCACGTCGAAGGCGAGCTGTTCTTCGGCGCGGCGGAGCTGTTCCAGGACGAGGTGCGCCGCGTGGCGGAGGACAAGAACATCCAGGTCGTCATCCTGCGGATGAAGAACGCCCGCAACCTCGACGCGACCGCGGTCATGGCGCTGGAGGAACTGCTGAAGTTTCTCGTCAGCGGCGGCCGGTTGCTGCTCATCAGCGGCGCGAGCGCCGAGGTCATCGGCGTCTTGCGGCGCAGCGGCCTGCTCGACCTTCTGGGGGAGGAATGTGTGTTCGAGTCGGAGGACAATCTCACCGCCGCAACCCGCAAGGCGCTGGTCCGCGCCCAACAGTTTCTCGGCAAGACGGCGACTCCCGAAGTGCGTGTGTTCTATGACAAGAGCCGCGTTGAGCAGCAACCTCCTCCGTCGCAGCAAGACACACCCAAAGCTTGAACAGGTTCGCGGAGTGCGAGGTGTTCCAACGCCAACGCGGCTGACGCGTTTTGCGCAGGCCGCGTAATTCTTGCGCAGACACCCGCCCTCCCGCGCCTCCGATCACGCTGGCACGCCGCCAGCTTCCTTTCATGACAGAAAGGATGAAGCCATGAATGCGGAACACTTCAGGGCAGATCGGCGGTTCAAGATGATGGCGCGCAGGATGCGGGACGAGCTTCGTGAGACGGTCGAAGAGGCTATTCTCGAACAGTTCTGGGCCAACGCCGCTGCCCGTCGTGTTCGCGGGCCGGCGCTCGTTCCGGCGATGGCGATGCACAGCCGCATATCCATCCCGTGGCCCGCGCCGCCCAACGAGCGGTAGCCAGTAGTCGCGTCACTCCGAGGCTGTGACTTTTTCATTCGGAGGCTTGCAGGTCTGTGAGCGGACGCCAAGCTTCATCGGCATAATGAACCCTCCCGATACCGCGCGCGAGCCTCGCGGTTGAACCTCTCGGCGAAGTCCACGCCTGGCGCGGGCTGGCGGGCTTTATAGACCACGCCCATGCCGCCCTGGCCGATGAGCGAGAGGATTTCCAGTTGTGGGAAGAGTTTCGCCAATTCAGCCACACTTGGTGGTGTGAACGGCGAAGCGCCAGGAGCCGGTGCGGTGTCAGCCGCCGCACCCCGTTTAAGCAAGCAGGCAGGACAGAGGCCGTCGAGCATGCTGGCGGGCAACGGCGCGTTACATTGGGGGCAGTATCGTATGCCTTGCATGGCGGTGTCTCGTTGAAGTTGCAGTTCGTTCTCACCTGTCTCAGAAGCATTTTCGGGAAGTTGTTACGGCAAATCCGCCGGTGAAATCTCCCGCCGGCGCCTCACGCGAGGCTGGATGCAACCGCGAATCGGTGCTAAGAGCACACAACGCAAGTGAGCCGGAATACGACCAGTCAGGACCTTCGAACGCCCCCGCGCGTGCTGGCGCGGGTCGGCAGCGTCCCCTACCTCAACGCCAAGCCCCTCATTTACGGCTTGGAAAGCGAGATCATCCTGGAGCATCCGGCGCGGCTGGCCCAAAGACTGGCTGCGCGCGAATTCGACACCGGGCTTGTGCCGGTGGTGGAGGTGTTTCGCCGGCCCGGCTACGTCATCGTGGACAGCATCGCCATCGCCTGTAATGGCCCGGTCTATAGCGTCCTGCTCGCCCATCGCGGCCCATTGTCAGACATCCGCGAGGTGGTCGTGGACGCGGCCTCCGGCACTTCCGTGCTGCTGCTGCGGGTGCTGTTGGAGAAACGCTTCGGTTTGAAGCCACGCTACGTTGTCGAGCCGCTCGCTGAGAGGCGCAGCGATGCCAGCACCCAGATGCTCATCGGCGACCAGGCCATCCGGTTCAGAGCAGCCGCGTCACTCCGTGACGCGAGACCGGATGCTGATCCCGATCACGGAGTGACCGGACCACTTTCCGGCTGGCACATCCTCGACCTCGGCCAGGCGTGGTTCGACTGGACGGGCTTGCCATTCGTCTTTGCTGTGTGGGCTGTCCATGCCGATCACCCTGATATCCACAACCTCGCGGCGAAGTTGCTGGCCGCCCGCGACGCCGGCCTCGCCAACATCGAAACCATCATCACCCGCGAGACCGAGGGCGACGCGGAGTTCCGGCGGCATTACTTTGCCGAACACGTCCGCTACCATCTCGGCCCCCGTGAGAAGGAAGCGATGCGGCTGTTCCAGCAACACTTGCTGGACCTCGGAGAGTTGACGCAACGCCATGATCTACGATTCGTCTCTTGATCATCTGGCCGGCCGCATCCTTGACGGCGGGCGCATCACGGCCGACGAGGCATTGCAGATCTACCGTGGCGCGCCGCTGAACGAACTAGGCCTGCTGGCCGACGCGCGCCGCCAGCAGAAGAAGGCCGCCGCCTACGACGGCCGTGGCAACCAGATCGTCACCTACATCGTTGACCGGAACATCAACTACACCAACGTCTGCAACGTCCATTGCAAGTTCTGCGCATTCTACCGCACCGAGACGGACGCCGAACGCTACGTCCTCGGCCGCGAGGAACTCGCGAAGAAAATCGAGAATCTCGTTGCAGTCGGCGGCACGCAAATCCTGCTGCAAGGCGGTCATCACCCGAAACTCGGCATCGAGTTCTACCTCGACCTGCTCGGTTTCATCAAAGCGCGCTTCCCGCAAGTCAACGTCCACGGCTTCTCCCCGCCGGAGTTCAATCACTTCGCCGAAGTCTTCAAGCTGCCGCTGGCAGAGGTCATCCGCCGTTTCAAGGACGCCGGCCTTGGCAGCATTCCCGGCGGCGGCGCGGAAATCCTCGTGGACCGCGTCCGCGACCACATCGCGCCGAAGAAATGCAGGACCGACGACTGGCTCCGCGTGATGCAATGCGCCCATGAACAAGGCCTCCGCAGCAGCGCGACCATGATGTTCGGTCACGTCGAAACCGTCGAGGACCGCATCGAGCACCTCCAACGGCTCCGCAACCTCCAAGACAAGACGGGCGGCTTCACGGCGTTCATCTGCTGGACCTTCCAAAGCGAGCACACCAAGCTCCGCGCCGAGCCGGTCGGCAGCCACGAGTATCTTCGCACACAGGCGCTCGCCCGCATCTTCCTCGACAACTTCGACAACGTGCAGGCTTCCTGGGTGACGCAAGGCCCGAAGATCGCCCAGCTCGCGCTCAAGTTTGGCGCAAACGATTTCGGCGGCCTGATGATGGAGGAAAACGTCGTCAGCAGCGCCGGCGCCACGTTTCACGTCACCATCGAGGAAATGAAACGCCTCATTGCCGAACTGGGCTGCGAACCACGGCAACGTGACAACTGGTATCGCCTTCTGAATTAGCACACCGGGTGTTGTTTCGGCTCAACCGGCGGCACCGGCGGGTGGGGCTTATGTTTCAGGGGCGCTACAAGGCGATCGTGACGGAGGCGGGCGCGGCGTGGGAGTTGAGCCGGTATGTGCATTTGAATCCGGTGCGGGTGGGGGCGTTGGCAGAAGGTTGAGGGTTTTGGGTTGAGGGTTGAGTGATGATCATTGTGGCGCCCTCAACCAACAACCCTCAACCCTCAACCTTTCCGCGCGGTCTGACGCCGCGGGAGTTGGCGGCGAG
>DYDC01000219.1 GCA_020718125.1 Methylacidiphilum sp.
ATGACCCGATGACCCCGATGACCCCGTTGACTTGCCCCGATGACTTGGTTCCATGTCCGCTCGCCGTCATAGACCGCCGTGAAGAGGTGCGTGAGCTTTCCGTCCTCGATCAGGAACCACGGACGCTCGCGGCGAACCGGATGGAACTCCGTGCCGTCCGTCCAGCGGATCGTGTGATCATAGGCGGCGGGCTGCGGTGTCGGCCGCCAACCGCCGATGCCGTCGGCCAAGCAGAGATGCGCGCCCCATCGTTCGTGGCCGGTGACGCTGCCGGCGTTGTCCTCGCAGACGACGTGATACGCGCCGGCGTCTTTGAAGAAAAAGAAATCCTCCAGCCGCGCCGCGGGCCAGACGCCATCGTTGGCGACCGTGTAAGGACCCTCGAACGAGCGCGCCACCGAGATGATCACGCGCAGGTTGACCGTGCGCCAGAACAGCCGGACGCTGCCGTCCGGCTCGAAGCACGCGGCGGGATTGTTCGCGTCGGCGGCGAGGCCCAGATCGAGCGGCTTGTCACGCCGCCTCCACGGCCCTGTGACATTCGGCGCGGTGGCGATGCCGATCTGACGGTAACGCGAGCCGGCGGCGGAGGCGTTGCAGTAGAGGACATAGGTGGCGCAAGCTTCCAGCTTGCGATTGATGGTGGATTCGCAAGCTGGAAGCTTGCGCCACTCTTGGACCTTGTAGATGGCTGGATTGTGCGCCATGCCGCTGTCCCACTTATCCGGCTCGCGCTTGCCGACGATGACCTCCGCGAACTTGTAAGGCCCCTCCGGCCGCGACGCGACGGCGCGCACGATCTCGGAGTTCTGGCGATAACCTTCCGGGAACTTCGTCGCCACCGGCCAGCGCGACGCGAACATGTGATACTGGTCGCCAACCTTGATGACCGACCCGCACCAGACGAAGTAGCCATCCATCGCGAAGCCGGTTCCTTTCGCGACGGGTTGGATGCGGTCGGCGATGGATGGTTCGCCAGCCGCCTGCGGCTCCGCGAAGGTTGGGAAGCACGTCGCTGCTCCCAGCAGCAGCGCGAAGAAGCGAAGGATGCCAGCCTTGTTCATGGCAAGCGCCAGCCTGCCACCGCCCGCAGTCCCCGCGCCACAAGAAAATCCTCCGTCCCCTGATTGTTTCCCTTTAGTGTGTTTAGTGGGCCTATCTCCCACTCCATGAAACTGTCTTACATTTTGTTCTTGCACTACGAATAGAATGCCGGCATACATTACGCAGAATTGGAGACAGTCTATGGAAACAGCTTATGTGACGACCAAGGGACAGTTGGTGGTGCCGGCCAGAATCCGGCGGCGGTTCAACATCAAGCCGGGCACCCGCATCAACTTCATCGAAGACAAGGGCCGGCTGGTCATGCAGCCGGTTACCCGCGAATACATCCAGTCCTTCTGCGGCATCTTCAAACTGAAGCCCGGCGAGAAGTCCGCCGTGCAGGAACTGCTGGAGGACCGCGCGGCTGACAAGGCCAAGGAGGATCGCTGACCTTGAAAACCACCGTGCTCGACGCTTCCGCGTTGCTGGCCATGTTCTTCGGCGAGCCGGGCGTGGACATGATGCGCGATCTTTTCAACCGCGCCGCCGAAGCAGACCGGCCGTTGCTGGTCAGCGCGGTGAACTGGGCGGAAGTGCTCTACAAACTCACTCGACGGCACGGCCAGGAAGGTTTGGAAGTGGCGCGTCGCTTCGACCGGACCATGCCGCTGCACGTCGTGCCAGTGGACCTCGAACTGGCCGAACTGGCCGCTGAATTCAAAGCCGCCCGCAAACTCGCCCTCGCCGACGCCTTCGCCGCCGCGTTGGCCAAGCACAAGAAGGCGGAACTGGTCACGGGCGATCAGGAGTTCAAAGCGGTGGAGAAGGAGTTGAAATTGTCTTGGATCGGGTGAGTGAGAGCGATGCGACCGACGAATTGGCTTTGGAGCTTTTTTCATGAACCCCACCAGAATTGCAGACTTCATCAAGCCGGAAGCGTTCTTGAAGCAAGCGGTCCAAGCAACAACCGTGAAGGCTATCAAGTCTCTTCTCTCCCAGTTCCCGATTGTTGATGAGAACGCCTACGCGTTCGAACCCAGCAATCCAAGCACGGGCTGGCTGGAAGGAAATCTTCACTGGATACCACTTGGCAAAGACCGTGGGAACGCCGGTCGAATCAAGTTGGCGTCGCGACCAGAAGGCCCAATTGCCGAACGCACGATCAACGGGATGGAGGCGTTGATTGAATTGATGCGCCGACTCGAATTGCTGCAGAATTCCGGCGCACCCGTGCCCCAAAGCCCACGCGAAGCAGTTGCCCGTTACTTTTCTCTCCCGCCGCTGGATCAAATCCCCAAAATGCAGGAAAACCCCGAGGCGAATATCAAAGGCCAGAAGCCCCAAAAATACGCGCGCGAGCTGGCGAGGTTGCTTCGCGTTCGAGTCGCATACGACAAGGGGCAGAAAGAGTTTGCTGTGTTCATCGAAGACGATGGCATCGGGCAAGCGCCAGCGCGGATGCATGAAACCCTGCTATCGCTGGGAAGCAGTGACAAGGGGGACAAGCCATACCTCATCGGTCTGTTTGGACAGGGTGGTTCATCCGCCTATGCAGCAAGCGAATACTCGTGGTGCGTTTCGCGCCGCGCAATGCAACTGCTTGATGGAAGACCCGATGGAGTGGGCTGGACGGTGGTGAAACAGGTATTCCCAAAGAACCGGCGCGATCCATACTACGCCTACCTGGCAGCAAGTCCCGCCGGTGAAGTTCCGACACTTCCGCCAGAAGCGGGTGATGCAATCGGATTGCAGAGCGGCAGCAGATTCGCGCATCTGGCTTACAACTTCGCCGGCGGCGGTTCGGCTGTCACGAAGGGCCTTTACCAAACCCTGAATCATATCCTCTTCAACCCACTCTTGCCGTTCGACCTCGATGTCGGCGGCACTCTCGCCACCATCTACGGCAACGGTTACCGGCTTTCGAACGCCACCGTGAAAGCCAAGACCAGACTCGACAAGTATTTTGAACAGCAACCGCTCGACGAGCACAGCGTCTGAGCAGTGCGCTCTATGACACAATCGAGGTCGCATGCAAAACACCCTTCTTCTCGACAAGCAGTTTGAGCCGGAACTCGGTTACCAACTTGGCAAGATCGGCATTCGAGTCGTTGTCTTTGCCAAGAGACACGATGACGTCGCGGCTATGGACGATGACGTGCCCGCGGATCTCCTGCCGGACGAAGATTTCAGTTCTGGCGATTCGGAAGTAAACAGTTACCTAGAGTTTCCAAAACGCGGGAAGATGTGCTGTGTATTCCTGATCAACGGCCAGCGGCACCACGGTCTCGACAACTCCTTCATCGTGAATGACCTGAAGATGAAGTATCTGCGCAAACGCATGATCATTGTCGTGGACTTGGACGGCTTGAGCCAGCGGGCTATCGCCGAGATCATGCAGGGTTCACGCGCCGGGCTTTACGAGGGACATGTGTTCCAGAAGATTCGCGACCGGTTAGTCGCCACGCTCCAGGGCGACCCCGATCTCGCAGAACTTGAAGAAGAGGCTGAGGACGAGCTTTCTCAACTCCAAGCAGGGGATGCCATCGTGCAACACGCGCTCGACGAGCTTATCGAGCATCACTTCGACTTCGGTGACCACGCAGCCAGCGGCGCCGACATGACGGGTGGCAAGGAGGGCCAATTCTACGGCCCAGACGGAAAACCCGTGGATGTGAACGTCGTCGTGTTTGGCGAAAACGGAACGCCCGTGGCTGGCCCGGTGCTCGTATCCGATCACGCAGCCTCGACGCTGCGACTCGTCCCCAACTCAAAGAAGAGGCTCGTAGTGACGGCACTCCCAAAAGGTGACTGGACCCGTCTTAAAGACATTGGCGCGTTTGTGGAGCCTGCAACAACTGGCCTCACGGCCAACCTTTCGAAAAGGGAATCGGATGCTGAAGTGGAAGTGGAGTTTGTAGAGCCGCCTGACTGCGAAGCCGATGAATACCCAGTCGAAACAACCCTGCGAATCATGGCGACTTTCGACGGTGCGCCAGAGCCGAGGTTGATCGAGAAAAGTCTGATCATCCGTCCGCGGAAGCCTCGACCTCCTAGGCCGCCGCGTGTGTTGAACGATATTCCAACCTATATCAAAGTCGCCAGCCGCCAGCCCGTTCGTCTCCTCGCCGGTGGCCCGGACGCCCATGTGCGAATCGTCTGGGACGGTAAGGATTCTTTAACCTTTGAGCCGACACCGGAGTGGACTTTTTGCGCGACATGCAAGTCGCATCCACAGTTTCCGGCCATCACTTTCACCAAACCAACGAACGGGCGATTTGAAGCACTAGTGCATACCCCTCCTGACTACTTGGTAGGAACGAAGCTCGAATTCGATATCCATGCCAAAGGCCCGGGTGGGGCAACGCTGACCGCCTGCTTTTCGGCTGAGGTTGTGCTCCCTATTGGCCCGAGACAAGTCGCAACCGAAATCCCGGCACGCGGACAACGTCGGCCTCCATACAAGTTGCTTTACATCACTGAAAAGGAGTTTGATACCAGCACACGTTGGGGTTCAGAGACTTGGAGTGCAGATCACGCAGGCGCGTTCACGGAGCCAACTGAAAGCACACCACTGACACTCTGCATCAACCAGGACTTCGGCCTACTACGGACCTACATGGACGCCCTCGTCGGCAAGAAGGCTGACGAACACCGCATGGAGGAGAAGAAAACCAAATACATTTCCCACATCGCCTACCACCTCTACCAAATGTATCTGCACAAAGAGAACGTGCAGAAGAAGAAGGAAGCCAGCACCGAGGCGCCAGACATCCGCCCCCCGGAAGACGAAGAAATGCAGTTCGAAATCAATCGTGTCGCTTCCACGCTAATTCGCCTGATGGAAGTGATGCGATGACTATTTCGCGACCCTTGTCGCGCCACACGGCTTGTGCAGCAAGAGAACCTCTTTGCTCGCGGCAATCTTCCCCTGCTTGTTCG
>DYDC01000006.1 GCA_020718125.1 Methylacidiphilum sp.
CCACGCCATTCCCAAAACCAGACGAATCCGCCGCGTCGTCCGTGCCGACCTCCAACCCTTTGATCTTGTCTTCGAGCGAAGTTTGGGCGGTGAGCATGATGATGGGCAGCCGTGCTGTATTGGGGTTCTGCCGCAGGCGACGGCACACTTCATAGCCGTCCATGTCCGGCATCATCACGTCGAGGATGATGAGATCCGGCCCCAAACCATCGGCGAGCTTCAGCCGATCGGGGCCGTTGTTGGCCCGGTGAACCTCGTATCCGACATCTTTCAGCGCGTCCGCCGTTGCCTCCGCAGTAACGGCGTCATCATCCACAATCAGTATTTTGGCTCCCATAGGCTCGGTTCCTCTCGCGGCACAATCGTCAGCGCACCGCTATCTTCAACCGATTGATGCCACACCCGGCGATGCCTTTGCGATGGTTTATCGAGCATGCAAATGCAGCCACCCATCCCCGCGCCCAATGCGCGCCTGCGCCGCCGCGATGGGCTTGCCGCCGGCTAAAACCCGATACCGAACCCCGCGCCAAAGTGCCTGCTGCGGTAGAAGAAACCTCCGCTGATGCCTCCATAACCACAGGGGTTAAAACAAACCGGCGGCGCTGACATGCAGGAAGGCGCCCACGGCCTATGCCAGCCTCCAAAACCGATGTAGCCCGGCCACGGCCCGCCCCACGCTCCCGGTCCGTAGCCACCCCAACCCGGCATCGGCCCCGGCCCGCCCCATCCCGGTCCAAACATCGGCGGGATGATCGGCACAGTGGAGGTTGGCTCGACCGGATAGCGATGAATCATGGTTTCGATCTTCGCGTAATCCACGCTGATCCCGATAGTTTCACCCGGGCGCGGCTGCGGCACGTAATCGCTCTGTAGATTGAGGTTCGGCGCCGGGACGCGCGCGAGGTTCTCCTCCGGCGTGGCGGCGGCGCGAAACTTGGCGTTGGGGTCGGAAGGCGGTGGCGGCCGGATGCTTTCGCCCGGCGCGGATGGCGGCGCTTCGAAAGTCTGACCGGTCTTTGATGCGAGCCGCATGGCGACCACTTCGCTGCCCAAGCCACCGGCTCGGTTCCTCCAGAACGCAGCCCAAGCCTGGTCGTCTGCCGTGCTATCCGCTCCAGTCATCCCCACAGCTTGCGCCTGTGCCCAATCCAGTTCTATGACTTTCGCCTCGATCAGGACCTGTTTAGAGGATGGGTCGAGCGCGGACACGGCGACGGCCCCTCCCAAGAGCATCACTCCGGCTTCGATGAGGAAGCATTTCAACAGTTTCATGGACGCTCCTTTCTATCTACAGCAACCACCGTTCGGTGTCGCACCGTATGCGCGACCCCCGGCACTGTCAAGCGTCCCGCGGCTTGCAGGCTGGACATGCTCCGATGAGTTGCTAGACTGCACGGCGTGCGAATTCTTTTCATCAACGGTCCCAACTTGAATCTGCTCGGCCAGCGGGAAACGGCGGTCTATGGACGCGCCACGCTGGCTGATATTCGCCGCCGGGTGACCCGTCGCGCCCGCGACCTGGGTGTGCAGGTGGATTTCATCCAGTCCAACCACGAGGGCGTCATCGTGGACCGGATCGGCCAGGCGCGGAAGCGTTATGGCGCCATCGTCATCAACCCCGCCGCCTACACCCATACCAGCGTGGCCATCCGCGATGCCCTTAGCGCCGTCGCGTTGCCCGCGGTGGAGATTCATCTTTCCAATATCCACGCCCGCGAAGATTTTCGGCACCGGTCGTTGTCCGCCCCGGTCTGCGCCGGCCAGATATGCGGGTTCGGCCCCTTGAGCTACGAACTGGGCCTGGAAGCGGTCGTTGCGCTCGCGAAAACGGCGAAAACCACCGCCCGGAAATCAGCGGGAAAACGGCCTTGATTTTCCCGCGGGGCGGCTGCTAGCTTTTGCGCCCGCTTGGCGATGGACAGGAACTTTCAGTAATGGATATCGAAGAGATAAAACAACTTATTGCGTTGATGAAGCGGAACGATCTGACGGAGTTCGAGCTTGAACGCGAAGACAGCAAGATCCGCATCAAACGCGGCCCCAACGGCGGCACGCACACCGAAACGGCGCCCATGGTCACCGTTCCACAGGGCATTATGCCCGTGCCAACACCCGCCTCTGCCCCCGCGGCCCCGGCCGCTGACACCGCTGAAATCAAGTCGCCCATGGTAGGGACCTTTTACCGCGCCCCGGCCCCCGAAGCCGAACCGTTCGTTGCGGTAGGGACGGAAGTGCATCTCGACACCGTCGTGTGCATCATTGAGGCGATGAAGGTGATGAACGAAATCAAGGCTGAGGTCAAAGGCGTCATCGCCGAAGTGCTGGTCGAAAACGCCAAGGCCGTCGAGTTCAATCAGCCGCTGTTCCGCGTGCGCAAGACCGCATAGGTCGTTCATCGGCCCCCGGCAACTGCGTTTGCTTCTCATGTTCGAGAAAGTCCTCATTGCCAACCGCGGCGAAATCGCCGTTCGCGTCATTCGCGCCTGCCGCGAACTGGGCATCCGCACCCTCGCGGTCTATTCAGAGGCCGACGCGAACTCCATGCACGTCCAGCTTGCCGACCAGGCCATCTGCATCGGCTCCGGCGCCAGCGCCGACAGCTACCTGAAAATTGACCGCATCATCAGCGCGGCGGAGGTCGGCGACGTCGAGGCCATCCATCCCGGCTACGGCTTTCTCGCTGAAAACGCCCACTTCGCCGAGATCTGCGAAAACTGCAACATCAAGTTCATCGGCCCGCGCTCGGCAACCATCAAGATGATGGGCGACAAGACCGTCGCCAAAGACACCGCCCGCAAAGCCGGCTGTCCCATCGTGCCCGGCAGCGACGGCCCTGTCGGCAGCGAACAGGACGCGCTCAAACTCGCGAAAAAAATCGGCTACCCGGTCCTCGTCAAAGCCGTCGCTGGCGGCGGCGGCCGCGGCATGCGCATCGCCCACAATGACGTCTCCCTGGTCAAGGGCTATCACACCGCCCGCACCGAGGCTGAGCGCGCCTTTGCCAACCCCGCCGTCTATATCGAGAAATACGTCGAAACGCCCCGCCACATCGAAATCCAGATTCTTGGAGACCAAAAGGGCCGCATCGTTCACCTGTTCGAGCGCGACTGTTCCCTCCAGCGCCGCCACCAGAAGGTTCTCGAGGAGACACCCTCCCCCGCCCTCGACGAGGACCTGCGCAAACGCATCTCCAAGGCAGCCATTAAAGTCGCCGAATCGGTGGAGTATTCCAGCGCCGGCACCATCGAGTTCCTCCTCGACCCGAAGGGCAACTTCTACTTCATCGAGATGAACACCCGCATCCAGGTCGAGCATCCTGTGACCGAGGAGGCGGTCGGCCTCGACCTCGTGAAGGAACAAATCCGCATCGCCGCGGGCGAGCCGCTCAGCTTCGAGCAACGCGACATCCGCCTCCTGCGCCACGCCATCGAGTGCCGCATCAACGCCGAGGATGCCTATAACGGCTTCCGTCCATCGCCCGGCACCATCAGCTTCTACTATCCGCCGGGCGGCCACGGTATCCGCGTGGACAGCCACTGCTACGGCGGCTACACCATCCCGTCCCACTACGACTCGATGATCGCCAAGGTCATCGCCTACGGCCATGACCGCCGCACCACCATCGCACGGATGCACCGCGCGCTCAGTGAATTCCGCATCGAAGGCGTCAAGACCACCATCCCTCTCCAGCGCGCCATCCTGCAGGACCCCGAATTCCAGCGCGGCCGATACAACACCGCCTTCATCGAAAACCTGCTGAACCGCGAACAGCGCGAAGCCGCCGAGCCGGAGGTATGAGGTCCATCGCCGACTGCCGGCTCTACGGCTTTCTCGATGCGGCGTATCTCGGCCTTCGCGATCCCGCCGAAGTCACCCACGAGCTTCTCCTCGGCGGTGTGGACATCATCCAGCTCCGAGCCAAGACATGGAACCTTGATGACATCGCTGCCGTCGCCCATCGCGTGCTGCCCCTGACGCGCACTGCCGGCGTGCCGCTCATCATCAACGACCACGTTGAACTCGCCCGCCGCGTCGCCGCCGACGGCGTCCACCTTGGACAGGAAGACCTCGACTTGATGCCCGTCTCCGCGGCGCGCGCCCGGCTCGGCCCCGGCAAACTCGTTGGCGTCTCCACGCACTCCCTCGCGCAGGCGCGGGCTGCCGAAGCACTCGCGCCCGACTACCTCGGCATCGGTCCGCTTTATGCCACCGGCACCAAGCCGACTGCGAAGCCCATCGGTCTGGAAACGCTGCAGGAAGTGGCAACCCGCGTCACCGTGCCCGCGTTTGCCATCGGCGGTATTACCATGCACAATCTCCACGCCGTGCTCGCGGCCGGCGCGACACGGATCGCGGTCGTCTCCGCCATCCTGTGCGCGCCCGACGTGCGCGCCGCGGCCCGTGAATTCAAGAACTCGCTCATCTTATGAAAAAGACCAAACCCTCCAGTGTCGTCATCGTCGGCTCCGTTGCCCTCGACAGCATACAGACCCCGGTGGAAAGCCACACCGACATGCTTGGCGGCTCCGCCAGCTACGCCAGCGTCGCCGCCAGCTTCTTCGCGCCGGTGAAGATGGTCGGCGTCGTCGGCGCCGACTTCCCGAAAACATGCGTCCAACTCTTCCGCAAGCGTGGCATTGACCTCGCCGGTCTCCAGATCGCCGAGGGCAAGACGTTCCGTTGGGCAGGCGTCTATGAATGGGACTACAACACCCGCCGCACGCTCTCGACCGACCTGAACGTCTTCGAGCAGTTCAACCCCACGCTGCCGGCTGACTACTGCGACGCACCGTTCGTCATGCTCGGCAACATCCATCCCGCTCTCCAGCATTGCGTCCTCGACCAGGTCCGCAAGCCGAAGTTCATCCTCTGCGACACGATGAACCTTTGGATCGAGACCGCGAAGCCGGAACTGCTGCGATTGCTCAAGCGCGTGGACGCGCTCTGCCTCAACGACAGCGAAGCCCGCGAACTGACCGGCCTCACCAGCCTCGTCAAGGCCGGCCGCGCCATCCTCAAGCTCGGCCCGCGCTACGTCGTCATCAAGAAAGGCGAGCATGGCGCGCTGCTCTTCTCCAACGGCGATTTCTTCAGCGCCCCGGCGTATCCGCTGGAGGACATCCACGACCCGACCGGCGCGGGCGACTGTTTTGCCGGCGCGCTCATCGGCCACGTCGCCAAGGGCGGCGCGGTGACGATCGCCGCGCTGCGCCGCGCCATCATCTACGGCAGCGTCGTGGCCAGCTACAACGTCGAGTGCTTCAGCCTCAAGCGGCTGGAAACACTGACCTCGCGCGATATCAGCCGCCGCTACGCCGAGTTCATCCGCCTGAGCCGTTTCCACGCGCCGTAGCCCGTATTCGACCTGGTCGCCGGCAAACCCGCCACCCACAACGCGACGACATTCCGGCCGCGGACGGCTTTGCAGAACGGTCAGGTTTACTCGTCCTTGCTGGAGGCGCGGAGGGATGGTGTCCGGGTCTATCTCGACGGCCAGCTCATCTGCCATTGGAAGACGACCTACGCGGATGGCAGCGTGACCGAACGCTGGCGGTTGCGGAACAGCCGCTTCCTGGGCGTCGGCGCGTATCAGGCCACGACGACGTTTCAGAAGATCAGGCTGATCGAGATCGCCGGCAAAGGAAGGACCGTGCCGAGGCCCGATGACTTGAAATTGAAGTGATCCGGCCATCCAAGAATTGAATAGAAAATCGCGCTTGCTTGGCGGGGCGGGACGTGGCTCTATTGCAGCGTTCTTTGGATGCGGGAGTAATTCAGTTGGTAGAATGCAAGCTTCCCAAGCTTGACGTCGCGGGTTCGAGTCCCGCCTCCCGCTCCAATCCCTCCTATACCTCCCCTGCCTTGCCCTTCCGGCCTTATCGGTCTGCTTTTCCGCTTTGCTTGCGGGGTGCTGCGGGCTATGCTCGACATCAACGAAGGCCTGAAGCTTCTGTAGAAACGTTATCGGGGGATGGATTGCCATGAGTGACGCTTGTTTACGCAATTACGCGTTCTGCAACACCTGCCGCGCGCCGGTGGTCGCGGAGCACGTGGAGCGGGACAACAAGGTTTTTCTTCGCAAGCGGTGCGCCCAATGCGGGGACACGGAGACGCTGCTTTCCAACAATGCCAAGGCGTATCACGCCAAACGGGAGTTCATGGCGGATGTCGAGTATGACGCCTGCCAACTGAACTGCTTCGGCTGCCTCCACAAGGCGCCCGATATCGCGTTCGTGGAGATGACGAACCGGTGCAACATGAACTGTCCGATCTGCATCACGAACGTGCCCTCGATGGGGTTCGAGTTCGAGCCGGACAGGGAGTATTTCCGGCTCATCTTCGAGCGCCTCTCCAAACTGCCCGGCCCGCCTTCGGTGCAGCTTTTTGGCGGCGAACCAACCGTCCGGGACGATCTCTTTGACATCATCAAGCTGGCCCGATCCTATGGGCTGTCGGTGCGAGTAACGACCAACGGGCTGAAACTGGCCGATCCGGAGTATTGCCGCCAGCTCATGGAACAGGAGATCACCGCGCTGATCTCGTTCGACGGGTTCGACCGCAAGTCCTACGAGGTTCTCCGCGGCATGCCGCAGGCGCTCGACCTCAAGGTCAAGGCGCTGGAGAACCTCGCCAAGGTGAAACGCGGCAAGGCGATCATCATGACGGTGGCCTCGAAGGAGCAGGACATCGAGGACCTGAAGAAGCTTTTCGAGTATAGCCTGAAGCAGCAGCCGGTCGTCCGCGGGATTTTCATGATGCCGCTGGCGCACATGTGGGCGTCCGACCGGCTGGACTACAACCCGGAGCGCACGACGCCGGAGGACGTGGAGGAACTGGTGAGCCGCGTGGTGGGCGGGAAGGCGGAGTTTGTGCCGATGGGGTCGCTTCAGCTTGCGCCCATTTACAAGACGGTGAAGTGGCGCAACGCCCCATTCCTCGGCGTGCACCCGAACTGCGAGAGCATCACCGCGCTGATTTCCGATGGGGAGAGGTTTCACCCCATATCCGCCTTCCTCAAGCACGGCCTGTTTGCCGTGGTGGATGACCTGCGGAAAGCTTCACAAGAAATCACGGCCTCCGGCTGTTCGGAGCGGATGTTGAAGTTCAGGTCCATCGCCGCCCTGCTGCGGGCGCTGGTCACGCACTTCGACTTTGGCGCGGCCGTCGGCAAACGGGGCCTCGGCGCGCTGTTTGCCTGGGTGCGAATCCTCGGCAAAACCCTCACAGGAAAGCGGCTGAAGGATGTGGTGCGCGCGGAGACCAAGCTGAAGCAGGCGCTGCAGGTGATGATCCTGCCGTTTGAGGATTACGATACGACAGAGGGAGCGCGCCTGAAGATGTGCACATCCACCTTCGTGTATCCCGATGGGCCGAATAATGACATCCGTTATGTCCCCGTCTGCGCGTGGGAACGGCACAAGAAGGCGCTGATGAAGCAGGTGGCTGAAAAGTTCAACAAACCCGGATTTACGAAAGGCCTGTCGAAGGAGAGCCATGTGGCAACAACAAACTAGAAGCGTCTGCCCCGTCTGCGACAAGATTATTGATGGATTGCTCTACGAGGAAGAGGGGCGAATCCTGCTGCGCAAGACCTGCCCGGAACACGGCGAGGTGCGCGACGTAGCCTCGTCGAACGCGGAGATTTTCAAGGGCAAGATGTCCCTCGCGCCCGAGGAATGCTCCGGCAAGTGCAACCTGGCGCTTTGCGGGGCGGGCATTGACACCTGCCCGCACCACGTGGGGCGATCGTCGCCGATCACGTTCCTCGATATCACCACGCGCTGCAACCTGGCGTGTCCGGTCTGCTACATCAACGCAACCGCCAAGGGGAAAGACCTGTCGCTGGAGGACATCAAGCGAATCCTCCACCAGATGAAGACCACGACGCCAGACACGCACCTGGTGCTGATCGGCGGCGAGCCAACCATCCACCCGCAGTTCTTCGAGATACTGGCGGCTGTGCGGGAAGCGGGCCTGATGAAACGCTGCTACATGGCCACCAACGGTCTGATGCTCAGCGACGAAGATTTCTGCCGCAGGGTGCGGGAAGCCGGCCTGCGTTGGTTCTATCTGGCCTTTGACGCGACCGACAAGGAAATCTGCCGCAAGATCCGGGGCAGCTATCGCTCCTATGAGGCGCCTCGGAAGACGATCGAGAACCTTCGCAAGTTCCCCGGCTCGCGCGTCGTGCTCTCGGTTTGCATCGTCAAGGGGGTCAACGAGCACAACCTGCCGAGCGTGGTGGATTTCGCGATGGAGAACAGCGACGTGGTCAAGAAGCTCTCCATCTCCGCGGAGCTTTACTGCGGCCGCCAGACTTCGTCCGAAAACCTGCTCAAGCACCGCGTCACTGCGGAGTGCATCGAAGGCATCCTCCGCGATGGACTTAAGATCGAGGCCGCCACAGTTTCCTTCTCACTCTATGCAGTGATGCTGAAACCGCTGAAGCTCGCAGGACTGCTGCCGAAGACGGTGTGGAGCTATTCGATCCCCCACCCCCTCTGCGGAAGCGTGGGCATGGTCGGCCGCAACGGTTCTTGTTACTCCCTGCTCGACATTGCAATCCGCAGCCCGGGCAAGAACCTCTACCGCTTCGGCAAGGAATTCGACGACCTCGGGAAGCAGATGGAGCGCAAGCGGCCATGCATGTCGCAATCGTTCGGAGGACGGATCGCATGGGAATCCCTTGTCTGGCTCTACTACCTGCCGCGCTACATCTTCTCACTGTTTGGCGCTGTCCGGCCGTCCTTCCTCTGGCGGTTGGTTTCCGCGGTGACGAGATCATTGCTGACTGGCAAGAAACTGAGGCACACCCTCTTCGGCAAGGAGCGGGTGGAGCTTTACTACCTTTTCGGTTGCGATAAATACAGTTTCACGTGGGATCGGATGCCTCATTGCCAGGTCCATCATTTCCGGATTGACCCTCGGAACGGCAACGTCGTGAAGATGTCTGGCTGTTTCGTGCTTCCATTCCGGAGCTACGCCGAAAGCTGCAACACGATCGGCTGAGCCAAAGGAATGGCCTGCACCGAGGCCTGTTGCATTTTACGACCGGCTGGCAAGCCGATGGCATGAGCGAGCAAAGCCTTCTGCGAAGGATCCGAAAGCACCCTGTCATCACAAAGGTGCGGCGCTACTGCGTCTATCTGTTCTCCCTCGCCTCGTGCATTGTGATGGAGCGCCTGCCGTGGCCGGCGGTCGTCCGGGTTGGACGGTTCTTCGGCTGGCTCGCGTGGACATCCGGCGTGTGGCGCAAACGAACCCTCGCGAACTTGCGCCTGGCGCTCGGCGGAGAGAAATCCGAGGCGGAACTGCTGCGCATCGCGCGGCGCGTTTACGAGAACTTCGGCATCACCTCGTTCGAGTTTCTCATGCTGCCAACGCTGACCGACGAGGAGTTCTGGCGCGTCTGCGCCTATGACCAGGCGGACATCGCCCACATGCACAACATGCTGGCGCGGGGAAAAGGCGTCATTTTTGCCTCCGCGCACATGGCCAACTGGGAGATGCTCGCCGAGTTCGGCGCGCGCCACGGGTTCGACATGTCTATTCTCTACAAGCCGAACAGCAATCCCTACATGGATCGCATCTGGCGCCGGCTGCGCGGCCACAACCATCTCATTGACATCACCCGGGACCTTTCCACGGTCGTGCACCGCCTGCGGCACAACCGGGTCATCTGCCTGCTCTTCGACGAAAACGCCCGCGACGCCGGCATCGAACTGCCTTTCTTCGGCCGGCCCGTCTCCACCTACAAAGGCCCGGCCTATTTCTCCCTGCGCTCCGGCTGCCCGATCCTCTGCCTCTACTTCGTGCGCGAGGCGGACAACCGGCTGCGTTATGTCATCGAGCGGACAATCTACCCGGAGCGAAAAGGAACCTTGGAGGAAGACATCGAGCGGATCATGCGCGAGATGAACCAAAGTCTCGAGATCATGCTGCGGAAACACCCGGACCAGTGGTATTGGTTCTACAAGCGATGGCGAGGCCCCTCGTGAGCGCCCCACCCCTCAGCCACGTCAGAAAATATATATTCCCGCCGCGATGACCGTGGTCCACTGGCTGGTGCCGACGGCCGACTGCGTGATGTTGGTGGCCTTGACGATCTTGCCGGAGATCTTGAACGCCTCCTGCTTCTGGTCCCAATCGGCATCTTCGCTGAACTCCAGCCCCTGCGTCGAGGCGAGCATCGCCGCGGCCATGTCCTCGGCGAGGTCGCCGGCCGTCTGGTCGCTCATTCCATAGGTGTGCAGTTCGCTGAGGTAGCCGTAGTCGTCTTCGTTGGCAGGCACGGCCACGCCAATCGAGGCCGCGATGAGACGGTGCGGCTCGTTCGTGGAAATGCGCGCCAGCACGGCGAAGGTGATCTGGCCGGGCTGGATGAGCTGTTCGCCGACCTTGCGCGGGATGATCTTGCAGCGGGGCGGCAGGATGGAGCTGACGTTGACGAGGTTGCACTTCTCAATGCCCGCGTCGCGCAACGCCATCTCGAAGGAACGCAATTCGTGCTTGTGGGTGCCAACGCCCTTGGTCAGGAATAGCTTTGTGGGAACGAATTGCATCGCGTTGCCTCGGCTTGTTACTCCGGTCCCTCCTGCGCGTGGATGCCGAGTTTCTTTTCAACCGCCTTCAGCCGCGCCACCAATTCCGGCAGCCGCGACCAGAGCATGTGGGCGCGCATCGCCGCTCCGCGCTCGATGGCCGGAGTGCCAAACAGGACGCTCTTTGGGGCCACATCGTTGGGAACGCCGCTTTGGGCGAGCAGGACGCTCCCCGCGCCGATCGTGACGTGGTCCGCCACGCCGACCTGGCCGGCGAGGATGGCGCCATCGCCGATGACCGACGATCCGCTGATGCCGACTTGTCCACAGAGAATCGCGTGACGTCCAACGATGACGTTGTGGGCGATCTGGACCAGATTGTCAATCTTCGCGCCCTGTTGGATGAGGGTGCGGTCGAATCGGGCGCGGTCAATGGTCGTGTTCGCGCCGATCTCGACATCGTCCTCGATCTCGACGATGCCGACCTGCCGGACTTTCTGGTGGCCGTTTGCCGTCGCGATGAACCCGAAACCATCCGCGCCGATGACCGCGCCGGCGTGAATGATGACTCGGTTGCCTACAATGCAGCGTTCGCGGATGACGACCCGCGGCCAGAGCACGCAGTTGTCGCCAATCCGTGTTTCGTGGCCGACATACACGTGCGCGCCAATGACCGTGTCGTTGCCAATGGCCGCGCCGGCTTCGATCACAGCGCACGGTTGCACCGAGACGTTGCGGCCCAGTGTCGCGCCCGGCGCAATGACGGCAGTCGGGTGGATTCCCGGCGGGAATTTCACATCGCCTGGCGCCTCGGTTTCGACGAGCTTCTGGAACGCTGTCGAGGGATTCTCCACCCGGATGGTCGTTGCGGGCAACGCTTCCTTCCAATCCCGGCCGACCAGGATCACCGCCGCGGGGCTGCTGCGCGCGTGGACGGCAAAGGCTGGACGGACCAGGAACGTCGCGTCACCCGGTCCCGCGTGCTGAAGGCCGCGCAGGCCGGTGACGACGATGTCAGGATTCCCGACCACTTCGCCGCCCAGCAACCGCGCGATTTCTCTGGCGGTTTTGCGCACCGGCTCTGTCCTTACCGCAACGGCGGTGGTGGTGGCGTGGGCGCCCTCGTGCCGCCGCCCGGCGGCTGAGTGGAAGGCGTGCCGAAGCTGGGAGCGGGCGCAAACCCGCTGGTCGAACTGGCGGGGAGATTGGCCGGCGCATTGGCGTTCAAGTCCTTCAGCACCAGATCCGTGATGTCGAGCTTCTCGTCCGCGTAAACCGCCGCGGGAATGCCGGCGCTGCTGAGGCCGGAGCTGTCCACGATGACCGTGTAGGCGCCGTCGCGCGCCTTCTTCCGCACTGCCTCCAGCACTTCCTTCATGATCGCCGTGTTTTGGCGGCGCTGCTGGTCACCGAGGAACTGCTGGCTGCTCTGCTCGAACTCCTGGATCGCCTGGTTGGCCTTGCGCAACTCCAGCAGTTTCTCCTGGGAGGCCTTGGTCTTCACGTCGCGCTTCTCCTGCGTCAGCGCCTGGCTGGCAGCCTCTTCGCGGATCTTCTGGTATTCGTCATTGAGCTTGTTGAAGTCGTCAATCCGCTGCTGGCGGTCCTTGCGGTAAACGCTAACGCTGTCCTCGAAGGTCTTGCGGGCGATCTTGGTCTTGTAGAAGTCGCCGTAGAGTTTTTCGAGGCTGACGCTGCCAATCTTGACACCCTGCGCGCATACGGCGCCCGGTGCTGTGACGAGGACCGCCCCCGCGAGCAGGGCCAACAGAGTTCCGCTGAGTTGAGTGATTTTCATGGTGGTATTGACTGCCATTGCTCCTTGTGTGTTCATCCCGTTTTGTCAGAACTGGTAGCCGACGTTGAAATTAAAGCGTCCGCCGCGGTTGTTATACTTGTCAGTCCGGATCGGGATGCCGTAGTCGAACCGGATCGGCCCGATCGGCAGGTCCAGCCGGATGCCGAAACCGAAGTCATCGTTATAGTTCTTCATCGAAAAGTCAAACGCATCCAAGTTGACCGTGCCGATGTCGTAGAAGACCGCAAAGCGCACCTTCTCGATGATCGGAATGATGTATTCGATGGTGGCCCATCCGTAGGACCCGCCCCCAACCGGCTCATCAAGATCCGAGACGGCCGTCTTGTCCACATCACCCACCTTCGGCCCCACGTCGCGATAGCGGAAGCCGCGCAAGTTGTTCGGGCCGCCCAGGAAGAACCGGTCGAACAGCGGCACTCGGTCGGAGTCGGCATAGTTGTTGACCACACCTATGGCCCCCGCCAGCAGGATGACGTGCTTCTTGTCGTGCGTCGGCCAGGTCAGCGGCACCGGGATGTATTGCTGGCTGCGGATCTGTGGTTTGTAGATGTCCGTGTCACCCTGGAACGGACCACCTGCCACCTCGAGCGACAGCTCCGCGCGGTTGCCCCGCGTCGGCATCAGGAAACTGTCGCGCGTGTCGCGCGTGATCGTGCCCGTCACGGAACTGGCCGTCCGGCTGCCCTCCTCCCGCCGGAGAACCGACGGCACGTCGCCGTCCATGTCGTAAATGTCCACCAGCTCAAACCCGTATTGCAGACGGCCTGAAGTGAAGGGGAAGATTTCCTTCGTGAGATGGACATCAAATCCGGTGTGCGACTCGTTGTAGATCGCGCTGAGATATTGACTGTCCGTGCGGAAGGCGTCGAAGCCAAGCGCCAGCTTCCGGTCCATGAACCACGGTTCCGTGAACGACAGGACGATGTCCTGCCGCTGCGTGCCGATCTGGAGGCGCAGCCGCGCCTTCTGGCCGCCGCCCGTGAAGAACGGCGGATTGAACAGGTCGAAATTGCCCTGGCTGACCTCGACGAAGCCGACCAGCGCGTCCACGCTCGAGAAGCCCGCGCCAAAGACAAGCTGGCCCGTCCGCTGTTCCTCGACTTCGAGGACGAGGTCTTTATGGCCCGGCACCTCGGTCGCTTCGGGCACGGTCGTCACCTTCGAGAAGTAGCCCAGGTTCCCGATGCGTTCCTTGCTCCGCTTGACCTTGACCATGTCAAACACCTCGCCCGGTTTGATGGCCAGCTCGCGGCGAATGACCTTGTCCTTGGTCTTTGTGTTGCCACGGATGTTGATCTTGTCCAGGTAGGAAATGTCCCCCTCGACAATGTCGTAAATGATGTCCATCCGGCCCGTTTCGACGTTCGGCTGCTTGATGGGGTTGACGTGGGCGTCAATGTATCCTTTCGCGCCGTAGTAATCGCGGACCGCCTCCAGGTCGGTGTCGAGCGACTTGGGGCCGAATGTCTTGCCTTCCACCATCTTCAACTTCGCGCGGATGTCGGCGCTGGGGAAGAGCTGGTTGCCACGGAAATCAATCCGCCCCACGGAGTATTTCTTGCCTTCGACGATTGTCATCCGGACATACATTTCGTGGGGCGTGACGTGGTCGAACTTCACGTCCTTGATCTGCATGTCTATGTAGCCTTCGTTGAGGTAGAACTCGCGCACCTTGTCGAGGTCGTCCTGCCACTGCTCCTTCTTCATCACGTTCGTGCGAACGATCCAGGACATCCACCACCTCCGCTTGGTCGTCATCTGCTTTTGCAGCCGGCCCTTGTCGTAGTGGTCGTTGCCCGTGAATGTGATGTCAATGATCGCCACCCGCGGACCTTCCTGGATGCGGAACGTGATCACGCCCTGCCCCGTCTGTTGGTCAATGCCGATGTCGTAGCTGATCTTGGCCTGCTCGTAGCCGGCCTTTTCGTAATACTCCTCGACCTTCTTCTGCGCCAGCACCACCTTGCGCTCATCGAGCGGTTCGCCCACCTTCAGCTCAACCTCCTTGCGGATGCGCGACGCCTTCACCTTCGCGTTGCCTTGGATGATGATCTCCTTGATCTTCGCCTTGCCCTGCACGGTGAAAAACACCTTCACCCCACCCTCGACGTCCTCCTGCGACACGCTGACGTTGATGAAATAGCCGGTGGCGTAGAGGTTCCTCACATCCTGGCCCAGCGCCGTCCGCGTGGTGCTTTGGCCCGCCTTGCTCTGGATGTTGGCGAGGATGACGCTGTCGCTGATCGGCACCGGGCCGACGTGTCGGATTTCGATCTCCTTGACCAGGAAAGCCGCCTCCTGCGCGCGGACGACGCCCGCAACCATCAGGCCAAGCACGAAAACGACGCTGAGCAGTCTGCGCGGCATCATAGTTACGATGTCTCCCCCCTGGCGCTTTGCATGTCGCTTGCGTCCACTGTTGGCCCCGGGAAAAACCGGGTGATATCACGTTTGAACATCAACTCAACCGAGTCCTGCGGACCGTTGCGGTTCTTGGCCACGTGCAACACCACGTCCAGGACCGGCGGCAACACTTCGTCGTCCTTGTCATCCTTCGCGCGCGCCAGCAGGCCCACGATGTCCGCGTCCTGCTCGATCGAACCCGACTCGCGCAGGTCGCTCAACCGCGGCCGGCCGCCCTCGCGTCTCTCGACCTCGCGGTTGAGCTGCGAGAGCACGATGACCGGCACGTTCAACTCCTTGGCCAGCGCTTTCAATCCGCCGGAGATATCCGCGATCTCCTGCTGCCGGTTGTCGCTCTTCCGGTTCGAGCTGCCACGCATCAACTGCAGGTAATCCACCACCAGCATCTCGACCTGGTGGTTCATCTTCATCCGGCGCGCACGCGCGCGCAGGTCCATGATGGTCAAGCCGGCCGTATCATCAATCCAAATCTTTGCCTTGTTTATTTTGGCCGCGGCGGCGGTCAACGCGCCGATTTCCCGCTCGCCAATCAGGCCGCCCTGGATACGGGTCGTGCTGACCTCGGCCAGCGAGCAGATCATGCGCATCATGAGCTGCACGGCCGACATCTCCAGGCTGAAAACGCCAACCGGCGCGGTCTTCTCGGTGTTGTGGATCGCGATGTGCTCGACGATGTTCATCGCCAACGAGGTCTTGCCCATCGAAGGCCGCGCCGCGATGACAACCACGTTGCCGCCCCTCAAGCCGTTCGTGCACCGGTCCAGCTTCGGGAAACCCGTGGCCAGGCCTGTCAACGCGCCTTTTCGCTGGATCATGTCCTCGATCTCGAGGAACGCGTCCTTGACGACCTGCTGGCTGCTCTGCACGCCCTTGGCGTGCTTCTCCTGTGACAAATCGAAGATGGCCTTCTCGATACGGTCCATCAACTCCTCTGATTCCTCGGTCGTCTCGTAGCTCTCCGTGACGATCTGCGTGCCGACTTCGATGAGCCGGCGGAGGAGGTATTTCTGCCGGACGATCTTGAGGAAGTATTCGAGGTTGGCCGCCGTCGGCACGGCGTTCACCAAGCCGGTAATGTAGTCAGCGCCTCCCGCTTCTTCGAGTTGCTTTCGCCCACCCAGTTTCTGCGTGACCGTCACGAGGTCTATCGGCTCGTGCTTGTCGGTCATGTCCACCATCGCCCGATAGACCAGTTGGTGGCCGTATTTGTAGAAAAACTCCGCGCCACGGAGTTCAGCGTCGCGGGAGGCGAATTTCTCGATGCACTCGTTGACCGCAACGCCGTTGAGCAGGAGCGAGCCAAGGAGACATCGTTCCGCTTCCTCGTCGTGAGGCAGGGCACGTCCCGCGTCTGCTCCGGGGGAAGCAGCCATTCGTTCCGCGGCACGCTTCGCGCTGCGCCGTGGTCGTCCCGCGCCTGCTGCACCGGACGCGCCGCTGTCCGGCGTCGCTGTGGGCGTCAGCCTGGGCTGGAATGGTTGCATTATTTCTTGGGCTTCTTCTCGCCCTTCTCGGACCTCTCAGCCTTGCCGGCGGGCGCGGCCTTCTCCGGCCTGGCGCCCTTGCGCGCCTCGCCGCCCTCGGCTCTGGGAGGCCTCTTGCCCCTGGGCTTCGCCTCCGCTGCGGCCGCTTCCTCAGTGCCGGGCGCGTTGAGACTGACCACGGAGAATTTGAGCGTCGCTGTCACCTCCGGATGGAGCTTGATCTCCACGTCGAACATGCCGAGCGAGTGGATCGGGTGCTTCAACTCGACCTTCCGGTGCTCGACGACGATGTTCTCCTTTGCAAGGGCCTCGGCGATGTGATGCGTGGTCACCGCGCCGAACAGCTTGCCGCCCTGGCCCGTCTGCACGGGGATGGAGAGCGTGAGCTTGGCGATCTTGTCGGCGATCTCGCGCAACGCGCCGAGTTCGGCCGCCTCACGCTCGGAGCGCCGGCGCTTCAATTCGTCGAGTTGCCGGACGTTGGCAAGCGTCGCGAGCGTCGCGATGCGCTGCGGCAGGAGGTAATTGCGGGCGTAGCCGTTCTTCACGGCGACCTTGTCGCCCTCGGTGCCGAGGCCGGCCACGGGTTTGAGCAGGATAACTTCGGTGGTCATAATCTGTCAGGGCGGCGTGCCGCCGCGGTCAGGTCGTTACTTGATGAGCATCATCACGCGCGCGAGCTTGATGGCCCGCGTGATGTCGCGTTGGTGCCGGGCGCAGTTGCCGGTGAACCGGCGGGGCACGATCTTGCCGCGCTCGGTCAGGAACCGCTTCAGCAGTTCCGGCTGCTTGTAGTCAATCTGCACCTGGTCTTCGCAGAGCTTGCACTTGCGCTTCTGCATCTCGCCCGGGCGCGGGCGCGGGCGCGTGCGGCGCGAGGAGGTTCGTTCGATGGCCATAAACTTCGCTTCGCTTTCTTGCTTGTGCGGCAGGGGCCGCGGTTAAAACGGGATATCGTCCTTCTCAGCCGCGGGCGGCGGTGCTTCGCCACCGGCATCGGGCATCGGTTCAGCGGGGCTACGCGGCACCGCGCTGGCAGGCCGCGCCGCGCGCGGCTGGCTCGCTTCCGCTCCGCCTTCGCTAAACTCTTGGCCTTGACCGCCGCGGCCTTGGCCGAGGAACTGCACCGTCTCGGCAATGATATGAATCTTGCTGCGCTTCTGACCGCTTTCCTTGTCATCCCAGCGGTCCTGCTGCAACCGGCCCTCCACTAACACCGGCCGGCCTTTGCTGAGATATTGGGCGCAATTCTCCGCCGACCGGCCCCACGTAGTGATGTCGAAGTAGCTGACCTCTTCCTTCTTCTCACCCGTTTCCGTCGTGTAAACGCGGTTGACAGCAAGCCCAAACTTGGTCATCGCCGTGCCTTTGGGCGTGTAACTGCGTTCGGGATCCCTTGTCAGGTTGCCCACGAGGATGACTTTGTTGAAGTTGGCCATAACGCCTTTCAGGCTGCGACCGGTTCCTTTACCTTCGGCTCCTCGTGCTTGAGGAACTGCACGCGGAGGATCGTTTCGTTGAGCGCCAGTTTGGGCCGCAGCGCGTTGATCACGCCTGACGCCGCATCGAACACGAAATTGACGTAGTAGCCTGCCGTCACCTTGCGGATCGGGCGCGCGAGGACCTTGCGGTCCATCTTCTGCACGGCCTTGACGACCGCGCCGGCGGCTTCGAGTTCCTTCTTCAGCGCCTCGATCAAATCCGGCGCGTTTTCATCCTTGCCGGCGGTGTTCAAAATGAACAACCCATCGTATCGGTTCAACTTCATACTCCTTTCTTCAACTGCACCCCGGTTCTTGCCGGGCTAACCATTAAACTCGTTCATCGCCGCGGCCATGCCGCGCGCGACCGCGCACTCGACCGCTTTCGCCGCGCGCGCGACCGCTTCGTCCACCCGCGCCCGCTCATCCTCGCGAAACCGGCTGAGCACAAAATCCACCAACCCGTCCGTCGCGCGGCCCGGCTCCGGCCGGCCGATGCCGATCCGCACCCGCGGATATCGCTCGCTGCCCGCGCACTGCGCAATGCTGAACAACCCGCGATGACCGCCGGCACTGCCCTTCTCGCGCACGCGCAACCGGCCCACGTCGAGATCGGCGTCGTCCACGACCACTAGCATCTGCTCCGGCGCCAGCTTGTGCCAGTGCAGCAACGCCGCACACGACCGACCGCTCGCGTTCATGAACGTCCGCGGCTTGGCCAGCAACACGGTTCGGCCGCCAAACTGCGCTTCCGTGACGGCCGCTTCAAACTTCGACTTCGACTGCCATCGCCCGCCCGCGTCGGCCGCGAGCTTGTCCACCACGCGGAACCCGATGTTGTGCCGCGACGTTTCGTATTCGCGGCCCGGATTGCCGAGTCCAACCACAAGGCGAATGTCGCCCATGAACGGGTCGGCCCGCGGGCGGCCGGGTTACTTGCCCTTCTTCGCTTCGGGCTTGGCCTCGGCCTTGCCCTCCTTGCCCTCGGCTTTGCCGGCGGCAGGCTTGGCCTCGGCCTTGCCCTTGGCGCCCTCGGCGGGAGCGGCTTCCTCGCCCTCGGCCTTCTTTTCCTTGATGACCTCGGGCTCGGCTGCGGCGCCCTCGGCGGCGGGAGCGGCTTCTTCTTCAACCGCCGGCGACAGCACCAACGCGACGGGCAAATCTTTCCGGTCCAGCAACTCGACGCCTGCGGGGGCCTTGACCTCCGAGACGTGGATGGAGTTGCCGATCTCCAGGGGCGACACGTCCAGCGTGATCTTGGCGGGCAGGTCCTTCGGCAAACAGCGCACGCGCAACTGGTGCATCGCCAGTTCCAGCACGCCGCCGTTCTTGACGCCGGCCGCCTCGCCGACAGCCGCAACGGTCACCGTCGTGACGAACTTCTCATCAGCCTTCAGTTCGTGAAAATCCACGTGCACCAAGCGTCCAGTCATGGCGTCGTGCTGGACTTCCCGCACAAGGGCCAGGCGTTTCGCGGCAGTGCCGGAAACTTCCAGCTCCACCAGGACGTTTTCGCCGGCGGCGCCGTGCAGCGCTTTCGTCAGTTCCGTGCTCTTGACCTGGACCGACACAGGCTTGGCGTGCGCGCCATAGACAATGCCGGGCACCAGACCGCCGCTGCGCAGTCGTTTCGCCGGCCCGCGCCCGGCCCCTTTTCGTTCTTCAACTTTTAGTGCTACCTGCTCCATGCGTCCTTCGATTAAAATCTCTTTTCGTCGTTAACTTCGAACAGCGAACTGACCGACTCCGCATCGTGGATGCGGAGGATTCCTTCACCCAACAAATCCGCCACGCTCAGCACCGTCAGCTTGAAGTTCGGCGCCTCGCGCGGTGGCACCGAGTCGGTCGTGATCAACTCGTCCAACGTCGAGCCTTGCAGCCGCTCGATCGCCTTGTCGTTGAGCACGGCGTGGCTGACACCCGCCAGCACCCGCTTCGCGCCCTTTTGTTTAAGGATTTCCGCCGCCGCCGTCAACGTCCCAGCGGTCTCCGTCATGTCATCCACAATCAACGCGGTCCTGCCTTCGACATCGCCCACCACGTTCAACGCCTGCACCTCTGAACCGGAGATGCGGCGCTTGGCAACGATCGCGAAGTCCGCGTGCAACAACTGCGCGTAGGCGTAGGCCATCTTCATCCCACCCACGTCCGGCGACACCACCACCAAGTCCTTGAGTTTCTTCTCGCTCAGATACTTGTAGATCACCGGCGCGGCATAAAGGTGGTCCACCGGCACGTCGAAAAACCCCTGAATCTGCTGCGCGTGCAGGTCAATCGTCAGCACGCGGCTGGCACCAGCCGTCGTGAGCAGATTGGCCACCAGCTTCGCCGTGATCGGCACCCGCGGCTGGTCCTTGCGGTCCTGGCGCGCATAGCCGAAAAACGGGACGACCGCCGTGATCCGCGCCGCGCTGGCCCGCCGCGCCGCGTCAATCATGATCAGCAACTCCATCAGGTTCTGGTTGGTCGGCGGACAGGTGCTTTGAACGATGAACACATCACGACCGCGAATGTTCTCGTTGATCTTCACCATCGTCTCGCCGTCTGGGAAAGAACTCACCAGCGCGGCGCCAAGCGGCACGCGGCAATAATCCGCAATCGTCTGCGCCAGCGACCGGTTCGCATTGCCGCTGAAAATCTTGATCTCTGCGAGTTCGTTGCTCACGGGTTTTGGCTCAAAAAAACAAAGAAGCGCGTCACCTTAACCGCGCTCCAAGCTTGCTGCACACGTCACGGTTGTTTTGTTCTGCGAAAAGCGGGGGGAGGATACCCAAACACGTCGGCGAAGCAAGAGGTTTTTCCGACCGTTTGCGGGTCGTGTGATGCGCCAAAACTACTCGCCCCGCGTCCCGCGAAGCGCCTCCTTCAACTCCTCCAGCCCGGATTGCTCCAGCGCGGAGATCTCGACGACTTTGCGGCGGAAGCGTTTCTTGAAGCGCTTGAGGTTTTCGGCGGCACCGGGCAGGTCCATCTTGTTGGCGACGATGAGGCGCGGTTTCTTCATCAGCGCGGCGCTGTAAAGCTCCAGTTCCTTGAGCAGCTTCTTGTAATCGTCGAGCGGGTCGCGGTTGTCCGCGCCGGCCGTGTCGAGGAGGATGAGCAGCAGCCTGCACCGCTCGATGTGGCGGAGGAAATCATGGCCGAGGCCGACGTCGGCGTGCGCGCCCTCGATGAGGCCCGGGATGTCCGCGAGGGTCATCGTCCCGTAGTCGCTGAAGTTCATCACGCCGACGTGCGGCGTCAGCGTGGTGAACGGATACGCGGCGACCTTCGGATGCGCGGCGGTGAGGCGGCCGATGAGGGTGCTCTTGCCGGCGTTCGGGTAGCCGACGAGGCCCACATCGGCGATGGTCTTCATCGTCAACTCGAACCGGCCCTCTTCGCCCTTCTCGCCCAGCTCGAACTCACGCGGCACCTGGTGCGTGGAGGACGTGAATGCCGTGTTGCCCCGCCCCCCTGCCCCGCCCCGACAGAGCACGGCCTGCTGGCCGTCTTCGACAAGGTCCGCAACGATGTCGGTCTCGGGCGTCTCGACGACCGGCGCGAGCCGGGCGCGTCCGCGCCGCTGGCGCACCTCGGCTTCTTCCGGCGGCAGATGCGCCTCGCCTTTGATCATGATCTTGCGTCCGGCGAGCGGGGTGAATTCAATCCGCCGGATGATCGTGCCGCAGGGAACCTTCACGACGAGCGGCTGGCCGGTGCGGCCCTGCTGACTCTTGCCACGACCGTGGTCGCCGCGCTCGGCCTTCAACCGTGGCACGAAATAGAGATCGGCGAGGTTGTTGACGTTTTTGTCGGCGACAAGGATGACATCGCCCCCATGTCCGCCGTGGCCGCCGTCGGGGCCGCCTTTTTCGACATACTTCTCGCGCCGGAAGCTGACGCAGCCGGTGCCGCCGTCGCCTGCCGTCGCGTGGATCTTGACGTGGTCAATAAACATGGTGGAGGAAAACTCGAAGCTCGAAATCCGAAACTCGAAACAAAACAGCAAAAGTCATTGAAGATTTGAAACTCGAATTTCGGCAATTCGGATTTGTTTCGGATTTCGAAATTCGGATTTCGGATTTGAACAAAAAGGGCCGCCCCGCCTAAGCGAGACGGCCCGAAGTCTTGCGCGCGCCTGGTCAGGCCGTCGCCGCCACCGGCAACGGGTCCACATTGACGCGCTTGCCTTCCCTGTCGAAGCGCACGATGCCGTCAATGAGCGCGTAGAGCGTCCAGTCGCGGCCGATGCCGACGTTTTCGCCGGCGTCAACCTTGCTGCCGCGCTGGCGGATGATGATGCTGCCGGCGCCAATGGTCTGGCTGCCGTAAACCTTCACACCCAGCCGCTTGCTGACGCTGTCGCGACCGTTGCGAACGCTGCCTTGTCCCTTCTTATGTGCCATGATGAACTTCTCCGAAAAATCTGTCCCGCATCAGGCCTGGATGGCCTTGATCTTCACCACGGTCAAGTCCTGACGATGGCCGACCGTGCGATGATAGCCCTCGCGCCGGCGGAACTTGAAGGCGATGACCTTGTCTCCGCGTATATCGCCGAGCACGTCGGCGGTCACTTTCGCGCCCGCCACGACCGGCTGGCCGATCTTGACCTTGTCGCCGTCGGCGACCAGCAGGACGCGGTCAAACGCGACTTCCTGGCCATTTTCGGCTGCCAAAAGCTCGATCTCGATCGTGTCACCCGCCTCGACGCGGTATTGCTTTGCACCTGTTTCAATTACTGCATACATGATTCTTATTCCTGCAAAAGGCCGCGCACTGTAGCGATGAGCCGCAGCGATGTCAACGGCGGATTTCAGCGATGTTCAGGCTGGAAATGACGGATTTTTGAGCCACGGATGAACACGGATACACACGGATTGCGTCCGTGTCGGTCTGCAGACTCAAACCCGCCACCAGCGGCTCAGATGAACTCGTTCAGCAGGTTCTCCAGATACTCCTGCCGGCCGCTGGCGTTCGGCGCCGCGTCGCCCTTCTTCAGCATGCAGGCTTCGAGCTTCTTGAAGTTCATCCTGCCCTTCTCGATCTCCGCGCCGATGCCGCTGTCCCATGAGGCGTAGCGCCGCCGCACAAACTCCGCCAGCCGGCCGTCCCTGCGGATGGCGCTGGCGATTTTCAGGCCGCGTGCAAAGGCGTCCATGCCGCCGATGTGAGCGTAGAACAAATCCACCGGCTCGAAGCTCTCGCGGCGCACCTTGGCGTCGAAGTTCAGGCCGCCCGTGGTGAAGCCGCCCATCTTCAGCACGACTAGCATGATCTGTGTCGTGAGATAGATGTCGGTCGGGAACTGGTCGGTGTCCCAGCCCAGCATCGCGTCGCCCACATTCGCGTCAACAGAGCCGAGCGCGCCCGCGGCGACCGCCGTCTCAAGGTCATGCTGCACCGTGTGGCCCGCGAGTGTGGCGTGGTTGGTCTCGATGTTAAGCTTGAAGTGGCCGAGCAAGTCATGCTGCCGGAGGAAGTTCAGGCACGCCGCCGCGTCGGAGTCGTATTGGTGCTTCGTCGGCTCCTTCGGCTTCGGCTCGATGTAGAACTGGCCCTTGAAGCCGATGGCCCTCTTGTAGTCCACCGCCATGTGCAACAGCTTCGCGAGATGGTCCAGCTCGCGCTTCATGTCGGTGTTGAGCAGCGTCGAGTAACCCTCGCGCCCGCCCCAGAAGACGTAGCCCGCGCCGCCCAGCTCGTGCGTCACCTCCATCGCTTTCTTGACCTGCGCCGCGGCGAAAGCGAACACATCGGCGTTGCAACTCGTGCCCGCACCGTGGACGAAGCGCGGGTTTGAGAACAGGTTCGCCGTGCCCCAGAGCAGCTTGATGCCGGTGCGCTTCTGCTCCTCCTTCAGCACCTTCACGATCGCGTCGAGGTTCTTGTTGGACTCCTTCAGCGACTTGCCCTCCGGCGCCACATCGCGGTCATGGAAGCAGTAGAACGGCGCGCCGAGCTTCTCCATGAACTCGAACGCCACGCGCGCGCGGTTCTGCGCGTTCGCAACCGAGTTGGAGCCGTCATCCCACGGCCGCACAGCCGTGCCCGGCCCGAACGGGTCGCCACCGGTGCCGCGCATCGTGTGCCAGTAAGCCACGCCGAAGCGCAGGTGGTCGCGCATCGTCTTGCCGTCCACCTTCTCGTCGGGGCTGTAATGCTTGAAGGCGAGCGAGCTTCTCGACTTCGGTCCCTCGTAGCGGATCCTCATCACGTCCGGGAATGCTGGCGCTGCCATGTAAATCGTCTCCTGTATCGTTTGGTTGAATGTTTCCTGAAACTGCGAGCGCGATAAGTAACTGAACGATGTCCCGCAGCGCAAGCACGAATCGGCCGACGTGGCATGGGCTACAGAATTCAATCTTTCTAAGTTGCAAGAGACGTGAGCGGAGGGAACTGCATTTGGAGCTAGACAAAGAGCCGCTCATGCCCC
>DYDC01000220.1 GCA_020718125.1 Methylacidiphilum sp.
AACGGCGGCGTGGTCCGGTTCCGCGACGGCCGGCGGATGATGGACGCGCTTTGTTCGCATCACGCGCTGCTGATGACCGGCCGCAACCTGGCCGACATCCGGCTGATCGCGAAGCTGTTCCAACTCGAAATCGAGGAGCCATAAACATGAAAGTGGGCATTGACAGTTACTGCTACCATCGTTTCTTCGGCGAGGTGTATCCCGACCAGACCGACCCCGGCAAACGCTGGACGTTCCTGGACTTCGTCAAGCGCGCGGTTGAACTGAAGGTTCACGGCGTCTCGCTGGAATCGTGTTTTTTCGACAGCCTCGACAAGAATTACCTCGGCGCGATCAAAGCCGTGCTCGACGAACACAAATTGGAGCGCGTGCTGGCGTGGGGCCACCCCGACGGCTTGGAGGCCGGCCGCAACGAAAAAGCGTGGCGCGAAATGAACGCGCTCATCCCGAAGGCGCGGTTCATGGGCGCCGACATCATGCGGATCGTTGCGTCGTCGCTGCGGTTTCGTTACGAGCCGCGCGCGCCGCAGATCAAGGTCGTCGCGAGGATGCTCAAGGAGAGCGCCCGGATTGCGCGCGACTGCGGCGTGACGCTGGCGCTGGAGAACCACATTGATTACACGTCGGCGGAGATCATGGAGATTCTGGAGCGCGTCGGCTCCGAGTCGCTCAAGGTCAACTTCGACACCGGCAACACGCTGCGGATGATGGAGAACCCCGTCGAGGCCGCGCGCCGGCTTGGCCCGCACACCGTCGCCACGCACACCAAGGATGTGGACGCCTGCCGCCACGTCGCGCCTGAAGAATGGTTTTTCTTCTCGTCGGTCCCCGTTGGCGCCGGCTTGGTGGACATGCCCGGTGTTGTCCGCGCGCTCAAGGCCGCCGGCTTCACCGGCGTGCTCGCCGTCGAAAGCGATCACCACAAAGACAACCAGGACGAAGATAAACTCGTCGCCAAGAGCATCGAGTATTTGAAGAAGCTGCTGCGCGAACTCGATGCCGATTGAAACCACCGGAGATTACTATGAAAAACATCAACGTCGCCATCATCGGCTGCAACTTCATGGGCAAGGCGCACAGCAACGCATGGTCGCGGGCTGCGCGCTTCTTCGACCTGCCGCTGCGGCCCGTGCTGCAAGTCGCCTGCGATCTCAACGAAACCGCGCTGCTCGCCTTTGCCGCTAACTGGGGCTGGAAGCACATCGAGACGGACTGGCGGAAAGTCATCGCGCGCGACGACGTGGACGTGGTGGACATTTCGCTGCCGCAATTCCTGCATCACGAGGTCGCCGTCGCCGCCGCGCGGGCGGGCAAACATTTGTTCTGCGAGAAACCGATGGCGCTCTCGGTCGCCGAGGCCGAGGCGATGTTGGCCGAGGCGGAAAAGGCGCGCGTGGTGCATTATCTCAATCACAACTACCGCCGCGTGCCCGCCGTGCGCCTCGCGCGGCAGCTCATCGAGGAGGGGAAAATCGGCCGCATCTTCCACTGGCGCGGCGCGTATCAGCAGGATTGGATCGTGGATCCGAATTTTCCGCTCACGTGGCAACTGCGGAAGGAGACCGCCGGCAGCGGGCCGCACAACGACCTCAATTCGCACAGCGTGGACCTCGCACACTATCTCGTCGGCGACATCAAGAGCGTTTCATGCCTCACGACGAACTTCATCAAGGAACGCCCGCTGCCCACCGCGGGCGCGGCGGCGTTTACCGCGGGCGCGGGTGGCGCTGCGGCGCGCGGCGCGGTGACGGTCGAGGACGCGTCGCTGATGATGGTTGAGTTTGCCAACGGCGCCGTCGGCTCGTTCGAGGCCACGCGGTTTGCGTCGGGGCGGAAGAACCGGAACACGTTCGAGATTTACGGCAGCGAAGGCGCGATCGGGTTCGACTTCGAGCGGATGAACGAGCTGCAGTTCCACTCGCGCCACGACGCGGAGAACATGCAGGGCTTCCGCACCATCCTCGCCACTGAACCGTGTCATCCCTACGTCAAACACTGGTGGCCGCCGGGCCACGTCATCGGCTACGAACATGCGTTCACGCACGCCGTGGCGGATTTCGTCGGGGCCGTGGCGCACGGCACGCCGCTCGAACCGAATTTCCGCGACGGTGTGAAATGCGTCCGCGTGCTCGAAGCCGGGCTAAAATCCGCCGCCAGCGGCAAGAGAGAATTTGTATGAAGCCCCGCCTCGTCCCCATCGGCTTCGGCCTTGGACGAGATGAAAGCTGGATTGAAATCGCATGAGCAAGCCGCTCGTAGCCGTCATTGACTGGGCCGAACAGCCGTTGAGCGAGCCGGTCCCCACCGTCGAAGCCGCCGTCATCGGCGACGCGGCGGAGGTGAAGAACTTCCTCTGCTCCACCGACGACGATTTCGCCGGCGACATCCTCGACGCTCGCGCGGTCATCATCTGGCACAACATCCCCGTCCGTGCCGCCGCCATCCAACGCTTCCGCTGTTGCCGCGCCATCATCCGCAACGGCGTCGGCTACGACGCGGTGGACCTCGCCGCCGCTCACGCGCAAAACATCGCCGTATGCAACGTGCCCGACTACGGCACCGAGGAAGTCGCCGACCACGCCATCGCGTTGATCATGGCGCTCTGCCGGCAACTCTTCCCGCTCGACCAGGAAGCCAAGCGGCTCGGCTGGCACATCCGCGTCACCGACCGCCTCCGCCGTCTGCGCGAACTGACGCTCGGCATCGTCGGCCTCGGCCGCATCGGCACCGCCACCGCATTGCGCGCCAAAGCCCTCGGATTCCGCGTTTGCTTCTACGATCCCTATCTGCCCAACGGCGTGGACAAAGCCGTCGGCGTCGCCCGCGAGCGCACCCTCGACGACCTGTTGCGGCGCAGCGACGTGCTGTCCTTGCACTGCCCCTTGACCGATGAGACGCGCCACCTGGTCGCCGAGCGCGAACTGTCGCTGCTGAAACCGTCCGCGTTCGTCGTCAACACCGCCCGCGGCGCGATCATCAAGAAGACTGCGATCCTCGACGCGCTGCGCCAGGGCCGGCTCGCGGGCGCGGGCCTGGACGTGGTCGAAGACGAGCCGTTGCGCACACCGGAAGAAGCCGCCACGCCAAACCTGATCGTCACCTGTCACTCCGCCTTTTGCAGCATCGAGTCCAAGCTGGAGATGCGCCGCACCTCCGCCCGCATCGCCCGCGCCGCCGTCCTGGGCGAGCCGCTGGAAAACGTCGTCAACGGCATCGCCGCAGCAAGATGAGCGCGCGCATTCTCATCACGCCACGGTCTCTCACGAAGGGCGGTCATCCCTCCCTGGATCGGCTGCGCGCGGCGGGTTATGAGCTGGGCTTCTGCGCGGCTGGCAAGTCGCCGACGGAGGGTGAACTGGTCGCGCTCTTGCCGGGATGCGTCGGCTGGCTGGCAGGAGTCGAGCCAATGACGGCGCGCGCGCTGGAGGCAGCGAGGGATTTGAAGGTGATCAGCCGCAACGGCACCGGCATGGACAACATTGATCTCGCCACCGCGCAACGGCTCGGTATCCGCATCCGCCGCGCGGAGGGCGCAAACGCGCGCGGCGTGGCAGAACTGGCGATCGGCCTGATGCTCGCGCTGGCGCGGGCGATTCCCGCCAACGACCGCGCGATCAAGGACGGACGCTGGGAGCGGCAGACCGGGTTCGAGTTGGAGGGCAAGACGCTCGGCGTGATTGGCGCGGGACGCATCGGGCGATTGGTTTCGAAAATGGCGGCGGGGCTGGACATGCGCGTGGTGGCTTACGACGTTGCGTCCGTCGCCGGCCTGACGATGCTGCCGTTGGAAGAGATGTTCGCGGTGGCGAACGTGATCAGTTTGCATTGCCCGCCGCGGCCGGACGGGCGCGCGGTGGTGGATGCGGCGGCACTGGCCCGGATGAAACGCGGCGCGTTGCTCGTCAACACGGCGCGCGCCAGCCTGCTGGACGAGGCCGCAGTGCTGACAGCGCTGGAGTCGGGACAGTTGGGCGGGCTGGCGTCGGATGTGTTGGAGGGCGAGCCGCCGGCCAACCGCCGCCTCGCCGAACATCCGCGCGTGATTGTGACGCCGCACGCCGGCGCGTTGACGCGTGAGAGCGTGGATCGCGCCGTCCGCATCGCCGTTGACAACCTGCTCGACGAACTACAGAAGCTCCCAGCATCATCCTGACGCCATGTCGCAAGAGATATGAAAGTGATCCCACAGCCCGGCGGCGCGCACGCGCTCTTGAACGCCACCTTGCCAAATGACACTGCGGGTCTGGCGTGGCTGGGACAGGCGGGCTTCGCGGTGCGTGCCGCAGGCAAGCGTCTGTTGATTGACCCGTATCTCTCCGATCATCTGGCGCGCAAATACGCCGCCAAAGAGTTTCCCCACATCCGCATGATGCCGCCGCCCGTGGACGCCGGTGCGCTGCGCGACCTCGATCTCGTGCTCTGCTCGCATCGGCACGGCGATCACATGGACCCCGGTGCCTTGCCGGAAATTGCGCGGAACAACCCACGCTGCCGGTTTGTGGCGCCGCGAGCGGAGCGGGAGTATGCGCTGAGCATCGGGTTGGATGAGTCGCGGCTGATTCCCGTCAACGACGGCGACGCGGTGCGCGTGAGCGAGTCGATCGAGATTGGCGTCATCGCTTCCGCGCACGAGACGCTCCAGACCAACACATGCGGCGAGCACCACTTCCTGGGGTTCATCTTGCGACTGGGTGGGGTCACGCTCTATCACGCTGGCGACTGCGTGGTCTATGAGGGCTTGGCGCAACGGCTGCGCGAGGAGCGTGTGGACATCGCGTTGCTGCCGGTCAACGGCCGCAGCGCGCCGCTCACCGCGCGCGGCATCTCCGGAAACATGAGTTTCGCTGAAGCGCGCGACCTGTGC
>DYDC01000221.1 GCA_020718125.1 Methylacidiphilum sp.
GCCGGGCTATTCTCGTCCGTCCCTCTGGGACTTGATCGTGGTGCGTGTGTCAAGTTGCGCCCGGCGCCACATCGCCACGAACATGCCGTTGCCGCCGGTCTGCTGCGGCCAGAGCCAAAGCCGTGCCGCCGGAGGCGCGGCCGGGTCGAACGGATTGGCGAGCGGCAGCGGCGCGAAGCCGGGGAACTCGCTCTCAAACGCTGCTGCCACCGCGTTCGTCTCCGCCCGCGCCAGCGTGCAGACCGAGTAGATGAGCCGGCCGCCCGGCTTCACGGCGCGCGCCGCGTGGGCCAGCAACCACTGCTGCACATCGGCCAGCTCGCGCACGTCCTGTGGCGTCGTCGTCCATCGCGCGTGCGGGTTGCGCTGCCACGTGCCGATGTTGCCGCACGGCGCGTCCACCAGCACGCCGTCGAACTTCGTCTTCGTGGGCAGCTTCTCGCCGCCATCCCACGGCGCGAGCCGGTAGTTGAAGCACCGCGCCCGCGCCGCGCGCAGCTTCAGCTTCTTCAGCCGCCACTCGGCGCGGTCGCTCGCCCAGATCAACCCCTTGTTCCGCATCAGGTCGGACAGATGCAGCAGCTTGCCACCCTCGCCCGCGCAGGCGTCCCACCACGTCTCGCCGGGCTTCGGGTCGCATAGAAAACCCACCGCCTGCGAGGAGATGTCCTGAATCTCAAACTCGCCCGCATGAAACTCCTGCGTCCGGAACAAATCCCTGCCCCCTTCGTAAAGCAGCGCATCCGGCAGCGTGGCCTCGCCGGATTCCGCCGCGGCTGCCTGCGCAACGACCGCCCCGTCTCCCAGCTTCGTGGCCAGCGCCTCGCCCTGGCCGCGCTTCGCCCGCAGCCAGAGCACCGGCTCATCCTGGATGGCGCGTGCCCAATCCGCCGTCACCTCCATCTCCTCCTGCGCCCATGCCGGCACGGCGCGGGCCATGAGTTCCGCGTCGGAAAAACTTCCCGGTGTTTCGGCGAAGCGTTGGGCGAGTTCCAGCGATTGGTTGACCTGCGCCGCGACGGGTTGGTTGCGGTCCAGCCAGCCCAACCAGCGATAGTAGGCGAAGACCGCGCGGCTGATGTCGCGGGCGTCAGCAGGCATGACCTGCTTTGCAGACCGCAGCGTCTCGCGCAGCACCGCGTCAGCGGGATGCCTGCGGTCAGCTTTCGTGACAGCCGCAGCCGCAAGCCGAAGAAGAGGGTCGTTCACGCCTGCGCCACCAACTGCCGCAGCACGAACGGCAGGATGCCGCCGTGGCGGTTAGCAGCCCGCCGCATGTAATTGTCGCGCTTCATTGAGTCAGGCAGCAACGGGTTGCTCACGGCCGATTTCAACAGAGATTCCGTCCAGTCTCTTGTCGCCGGGGTGATACGACAACAACTCGACGCCGATCGGTTCTCCGGTCTTGCCGTCTTTGAGCAGCACCACGCCGTCGCCCAACTCGGTCGCGACCTGGTTCTCGCGCGGCGGTTGCCAGAACACGGTCAGCAACTCCGCATCCGGTTCGTAATAAACTTTCACTTGGGCCATATACGTTCGCCTTCCTTCACGGCATTGGTTTGGTAGGCCGTCACCAGAAACCCGTCGCCGTTCGTCCGCCGGCCCACCGCGACCAGCCAGTGTTGTTTTCCACTTCGGTAGAACAGTAGAACATTCGGGTCGCGACTGCTACGCCGGATTTCGTCCGGCTGGGACAGGGTGCGCTTCACATCTTCCAAGCGGTTCCGCAAGTCGGGGTGCTTGACCAAAACGCGCGACCAGTAAGCGGGCGTTGTGCGGATTGTGAAGCCCAGCGGTGTCCGCACTTCAAACAGGGGCTGGGTGTCAGGTTGCATGGCCTTTATGAAGGCTAAGCTTTCGCCACCAACTGCCGCAGCACGAACGGCAGGATGCCGCCGTGCCGGTAGTAGTCCACCTCGATCGGCGTGTCTATGCGCAACGTCACCGGCACGCGCTCAGTCTGGCCGTTGGCGCGCTCGATCTCCAGCGTCAGGTCCTGGCGCGGCTTGATGGCATCGTTAAGGCCGAGGATGGAGAACGTCTCCGTGCCGTCCAGCTTCAGCGTCTGCGCGCTGGCGCCTTCCTTGAACTGGCACGGCAGCACGCCCATGCCGACGAGGTTGCTGCGATGGATGCGCTCGAAGCTCGTCGCCACGACCGCTTTCACGCCGAGCAGGCTGGCGCCTTTGGCAGCCCAGTCGCGTGAGCTGCCGGCGCCGTATTCCGCGCCGGCGATGACCACCAGCGGCGTGCCTTCCCGCTGATATTTCATCGCTGCGTCATAGATCGGCATTTGCGCGCCATCAGGCTGGCGCTTGGTGACGCCGCCCTCGACGCCGGGAACCATGAGGTTCTTGATGCGCACGTTGGCGAACGTGCCGCGGGTCATGACGCGGTCGTTGCCGCGGCGCGAGCCGTAACTGTTGAAGTCCTCGAACGCCACGCCGTTGCCGAGCAGATACTGGCCGGCGGGCGAGGTCTTCTTGATCGAGCCGGCTGGCGAGATGTGATCGGTGGTCACGCTGTCGCCGAAGATGCCGAGCGGGCGCGCGCCGCGGATTTCGGCGATGGCGCCCGGCTGCATCCCGAAGTTCACGAAGAACGGCGGCTCCTGGATGTAGGTGCTCTCGGTGTCCCACTGATAGACCTGGCCGGCGGAGGACGGCACGTTGTTCCAGAGCGGGTTCTGGCCGGCGAAGTTCGAGTAAAGTCTCCGGAACACTTCCGGCTTCAGCGCGCTCTGCAACAGGTCGCGCACCTCGGCCAGCGTCGGCCAGAGGTCGCGCAGGAACACGTCACGGCCGTCCCTGCCTTTGCCAATCGGCTCGGCGGTCATGTCAATGTCCACGCGGCCGGCGAGCGCGAACGCGACGACCAGCGGCGGCGACATCAGGAAGTTGGCCTTGATGTTCTGGTGGACGCGCGCCTCGAAGTTGCGGTTGCCCGACAGCACGCTCGCGGCGACGAGGTCGTTCTTGACGACGGCGTCCTCGATGGCGGGCGCGAGCGGGCCGGAGTTGCCGATGCACGTCGCACAACCGTAGCCGACGAGATGAAAACCAAGCTGGTCGAAATACGGCTGGAGGCCGGTTTTGGCGAGATAGTCGGTGACGACGCGCGAGCCGGGCGCGAGCGAGGTCTTGACGGCGGGATTCACGCGCAAGCCGCGCTCTACCGCCTTTTTGGCGAGCAGGCCGGCGGCGAGCATGACGCCCGGGTTCGATGTGTTCGTGCAACTCGTGATGGACGCGATGAGCACGCTGCCGTGGCCGACCGTGGCTTTGCCGCCGGGAAGCGCGACCTCGGCCTTCACGGCGCTGAAATCCCCGGCCTTCTTGCCAAAACCGTTTTCCGCCACCGGTTTCGAGAACGCGCCGACGAACTCTTTCTTGAGCTTCGGCAGGTCTATGCGGTCCTGCGGACGCTTCGGGCCGGCCACGCTGGGCTGCACGTCGGCCAGATTCAGTTCGAGGTCCACGCTGTAGTTCACGTCGCCCTTGCGCGGGATGCTGAACATGTTTTGCGCGCGATAGTAATTCTCAAACGCGGCGCACTGTTCCTCGGTGCGGCCCGTGGCTCGCATGTAGGCGATGGTTTCGCCGTCAATCGGGAAGAAGCCCATCGTCGCGCCGTATTCGGGGGCCATGTTGGCGATGGTGGCGCGGTCGGCCAGCGGCAGGCTGGCGGCGCCGGGGCCGTAGTATTCGACGAACTTGCCCACGACCTTCGCCTTGCGCAGCATCTGCGTGACGTGCAGCGCCACGTCAGTCGCGGTGACGCCTTCGCGCAACGCGCCGGTCACGTGGACGCCCACGACTTCCGGCGTCAGGAAATACACCGGCTGGCCGAGCATCCCCGCCTCCGCCTCGATGCCGCCGACGCCCCAGCCGACGATGCCGAGGCCGTTGATCATCGTGGTGTGCGAGTCGGTGCCGACCAGCGTGTCGGGATAATAGACGCCGCCGCTTTGCAACACGCCCTTGGCGAGAAACTCGAGGTTCACCTGATGGATGATGCCGATGCCGGGCGGGACGACCTTGAACGTGTCGAATGCCTGCTGGCCCCACTTCAGGAACTGGTAACGCTCGCGGTTGCGCTTGAACTCCAGCTCCACGTTGAGCTGCAAGGCCTGTGTCGTGCCGGCGTAGTCCACCTGCACCGAGTGGTCCACCACAAGGTCCACCGGCACGAGCGGTTCGATGATCTTCGGGTTCTTTTTCAACCGCGCCACAGCCGAGCGCATGGCGGCGAGGTCCGCCAGCAACGGCACGCCCGTGAAGTCCTGCAACACGATGCGCGCGACGATAAACGGGATCTCCTCCGGCGCGGGCGCCTTGGCGTTCCAGTTGGCCAGCGTGCGCACGTCGCGTTCGGCGACCTTCTTGCCGTCCACGTTGCGCAGCACCGATTCGAGCACGATGCGGATGCTGACGGGCAGTTTCGAGACCGGCCCGATGCCCGCGGCTTCCAGCGCCGGCAGAGAATAGAACTGTCCCCGCCGGCCCCCGCCGGCATCGAAGGTCTGGAACGAATTGAAAAGATTATGCGGTTTCATGGCGTAAAGTGCGCGAAAGAGTAGTGGCAGAGCGCAGCCGATGCAACTGCGTGATCGGGTTGCGCATCGGGCGCTGCGGGCGGCGATGGCGGCGGGACAGTCGGCCCCTGACGGGCGCAACTTGACACCCGCGCCAAGTCCCGAAAGGGACGGTCGAGAATAGCCCGGCGTTTCAACGCTGGGTGGGCTGGCAACAAGGGACAAGCCCCGTCAGGGGCGGCAGAATCCGACTCGTGCAACGCGGCCTTCTGTCGTCCCTACGGAACTCTGTCATCACGGGCGGCGTTCCCGGCGCTAAAGTGCCGGGCTATTCTCGTCCGTCC
>DYDC01000222.1 GCA_020718125.1 Methylacidiphilum sp.
ACGAAGCAGTAGATCCGAAACAATTCCAAAACCGGCAAGAGGCTAGCCGAGTTTTGTGCCCTCTCGCAGTTGATGCCCGCGCAGAAAGTCCGCCGCTGTCATGCGGCGCGAGCCTTCCATCTGCAAATCGCGGATGACCAATGCGCCTTCGCCTGTTCCCACAACAATGCCATGCTTATCGGCACGCGCCACGACGCCGGGCGCACCGCCAGCTTCCTCGACGTCCGCAGCCCAGATCTTCAGCATCCGCCGGCCTCGCTCGTCGGCGACGAACGTGAACAGGCCCGGCCACGGCGTGAACGCGCGCAGGCGGTTGAGGAGGTGCGGTGCGGGCAGAGTCCAGTCCACGAGGCCGTCGTCTTTCTTGATCTTGGGCGCATAGGTCGCGCCCGCGGACGGTTGCGGCGCTGGCTTGAGTGAACCGTCGGCGAGGCCGGCGATGGTTTTCAGGAGCAGCTCCGCGCCGAGCGCGCCGAGCTTGTCGTGGAGCGTCCCGGCGTTGTCTTCCGGCGCGATGGGCAACGCGCCGCGCAGCAGCATCGGGCCGGTGTCGAGGCCCTCGTCCATGAGCATCGTCGTCACTCCGGTTTCGGTGTCGCCGGCGAGCAACGCGGCCTGGATGGGCGACGCGCCGCGCCAGCGCGGGAGCAGCGAGGCGTGAATGTTGACGCAGCCGTGCCGCGGCATGGAGAGCGGTTCCTTCGGCAGAATCTGGCCGTAAGCGATGACGACGATGAGTTCGGGCGACCACGCGCGGATGGCCGCGAGCGCGTCGGGGGCGCGGATTTTCTCCGGCTGTAGAACCGGCAGGCCGAGTTGAAGCGCCAGTTTCTTGATCGGCGGCGGCGTCAGTTCCCGCCTCCGGCCTACGGGCCGGTCGGGCTGCGTGACGACGCCGGCGATCTGGTGCCCGCCTGACTTCGCGAGCAATTCCAGACTGAGGCAGCCGATGTCCGCCGTGCTGATGAAGACGATGCGCATGACGCCGGCAACATCTCGGAAAACCGGCTGGAATCAAGGCAAAAGGAGCCAATACCGACAACGCATGGTCAGCGCTGCAAGCTGTCCGGCTGGGCCGGCCCTTGGACCGGCGTCGGCGCGATTCTGATTTGGTCATTGACCGGACGGCGTTCTGCGGCATCCTAGCGCCATGTCAAGCGGCACCAAGTTGATGAAAGGGCTGGCCTTATCGCTGGCCTTGGTTTCCACGACGGCTGCGTTCGCCGCCACGTTCGGCGTCAAGAAGAACTCCGCGGCCATGCATGTGGCAGATGGCGCAGAGCGCCCGGCGTGGATGGACGACGAGAGTCTGGTGGTGGCGGGTAGTTGGCGGGCGCCTGCTCACCGGGCGCGGCTGCTGGACCGGATGGATTTCATGCTGCCGGCGGAACGATACGAGGCTTACCGGAAGGAGCAGAGCGCGGCGACGCTGGAGGCACTGAAGAGGCTGGGCGTCAACTGCGTGATCATCCCCTGCTACGAAGGTTATGGTTATCTGACGGAGCGGCGGGGGATGGAGGAGGCGAAGGTGTTCGCTGAACTGGCGCGGCAGCACGGGATGCGGGTCGGCGCGCACATCGGCGGGACGCTGGGCGTGGAGACGTTGTTCAGGGAAACTCCGGAGGCGCGGCCGTGGGCGGCCTTGCAGCCGAAGGGGCTTCCCGTTCTGGTCAACGAGACCGAACCGTGGCGGCAGGCGGCGGTGCGGAATCACACGGGATTCATCGAGCATCTGCGGCATGCGGTGCGGTTTGCCATGGAGGAGATGAAGGCCGATCTCCTGCAATTGGGCAACTTCGGCCCCGGCAACGCGTCGTGGGACATCTACACGGCGCGGCAGTTCCAGGACTTCATCGCTGCGCGCGGCTTTGAGAACTCGCATCGCACGAAACCGCCGGTCGAGGAGAACGATGCTGATCCACTGACGCGGGCCTGGCGCGACTACCGCTGCGAGGCGCTGACGGCGCATTACCGGGCATTGTCCCGTTACGCGCGCAGCCTCAATCCGGATTGCGGCGTGGTGTGCAGCGCCGGCGGCGTTGGCGCGGACAACCCCATGCTCCGGGGCGTGAACCACGCCCAGTTGCTGCCGTGGGGCAGTGCGTTCTGGGACGAGTCGGCCAGCGCAGGCTGGGCCAACGGCCATCCGGTGACCCGGATCCGGTCGTTGAAGACCGGCCAGTTTTTCAAGAACTCGACGCTGATGCACAACGAAACGCCACTGGACATGGCCGAGAGCCTGGCGTTCAACCTGAACTCAGTCGGCATGATCGCATGGTTTGAAAACGGCGGGATTGTCCCGCCCTCGCGCGGTCGGGGCGGTCCGGTCAGCAGCTACTTGAGACCCTATGTGCATTTCTTCCGAAACCATGCCCAGTGGTTCCACCGGACCAGCCGCGCGGCGGATGTGGCAGTGCTGCGGTGTTATCAAACGTTCGCCTACGGAACCGAGGCGGAGCGAAGGCAGATCCATGATGCCGAGCAGTCGCTCATCGAGTCGCAGACGCCATTTGACATTGTCTATGATCAAGCGCCCGGCGATCTCCACCATTACAGGGCGCTGGTGCTGCCCGACCAACAGGTGATGAGCCAGGCCGCCATACAGGAAGCGGAACGCTGCCGGTTGCTCGGGACTGAACTACTGCCGGCCGCGGCGCTGGCGGGCGACCCGGCGCGCGTCCGTGAACGATTGGGCGGCCGGCTGCGGGTGGAGGCGAACGCACCCACCGCGATTGCAATGGAAGTGACCGAGCAGCGGGGAGTGCCGGAGGTGCAGGTCCATCTGGTCAACTACAACGTCAGCCAACCCATTGCGAACATCCCGCTGGTGATCCGGGCCGCCCGACTGACCGTGCCGCTGCAGGTCGAATACTGGAACCCGCTGGAGCGCGGGCCGGTGGCGCTCAAGCCGGAGCGAAAAGGCGGCGAACTGCGATTGAAATTGCCGCGGCTGGACGTTTACGGCCTGGTGGTCGTTCGCGGAGCGATGCTGTGACGGGCATCGCGAGGCAGGGTATGATCTGAGAGGCCATGAGCGAGACACCTTTTGAGAAACGACACGGCGACCGGAGAAAGTTCTTCCGCGCGCTGTTTCATCGTGTGGCCGGGCCGGTCGCGGACGCGGTGGAGCGCCCGCTGAAGCAATTCGAGCAAGTGCTGGAACAAACCGGCCACGTGGAGCCGCCGCCGGCCCCCGTGCCGCCGGTGCCACCGTCCGTATTGCGGCCACCCGGGGCGCTGGCGGAAGAGGAAAGTTTTATCTCGACCTGCCAGCGCAGCGGCCAGTGCGCCGCGGTCTGCCCGGTGCAAGCCATCAAGTTCCTGACTGCGGACGACACGCGATGGGGTGGCACGCCCTACATCGAGCCGGAGACGCAGGCGTGCGTGATGTGCAACGATGTGCCGTGCGCGAGGGCCTGTCCGAGCGGCGCGTTGCAGCAGGTGCAGCCGGAAGAGATCCGCATGGGACTGGCGGAGTGGGTCATGGAAAGCTGTTTGCGGACCATGGGACAGGAGTGTCGTGACTGCGTGGACAAGTGTCCGGCAGGCGGGAAAGCCATCGAACTGGATGAAGCCAGCAACATGATCGCGGTGAAATCGGACGGCTGCACGGGCTGTGGCGTCTGCCAGCAGCATTGCCCGACCTATCCCAAGGCGATCACCGTTCGTCCCCGGTAACCGGCGGCCGCCACAAAATGAAACGACCGGGCAGGGACACAGAACGCTTGCCACTTGTGCATTGGCCATGCACCTGGCTATAAAGGTGGTATGGCAGGAGCCACGCTATTGTTGGTGGAAGATGATCCGTCGCATCGCGAGCTATACGGCGCGGTGCTGGAGCGCGCGGGCTACACCGTGACGCGCGCTTCCAATGCCGACGAGGCATTGCGCGCATTGGACACGAAATTGCCGGACCTGATTCTGACCGACGTGATCATGCCGACCATGAGCGGCATGAGCCTGCTGCGGGAACTGATGAACCTTCACCCCGGAGCGGGAGTGATTCTGTTGACTTCACAGCCCCAACTGGCCGATGCGGTGGAGGCCATCAAAATCGGCGCGCTGGACTACCTGGACAAGTCGAGTTTGCTGCCGCCAACACGGCTGGCAGAACGCGTGGCGGTCGCATTGCAGAAACGCGAGCGCAAGCAGAACAGCCGCATATCCGGCTTTCACGGCGCGCAGGCTACCGGCTATTGCAACACCTGAACCGCCGGCCAATCGCGCAATCCCAACCATTTCATGGTCAACGAACCCTTGTTTCTGTGGGGGAAGCATTGAGGATGGAATGGTTAACCTGTTGAATCTCAAACCGTCCAAGTGTTGCAATAGCTACTGGCTATCGCCAGGGGAAAGGATAACGAAAATGAAAAAGTGGTTGCGAAGCAGCAAGTCCGGTCAGGCACTGGTGGAGTATGCGCTGGTGCTTGCGTTGATCGCCGTGGTGGCGATCCTGGTCGTCAAAGCACTCGGCACCAAGACGACCAGCACGTTCGACAACATCCAGGGCCAAATGACATCACAGTCCGTGGTGAACACCGCCCCGAAGTCGGAAACCAAGTGATGGATGCCAACGGCGCAATGACATCACAGTCCGTGGTGAACACCGCCCAGACCGCGGCTCAGTAACACAGTTATTCGTCGCTTGTGCGACGTGGCTTCTCGCCGCTTCCGGGAGACCAGGCCAATGACCTCAAGCCTCCCGGGGCGGCGAAAGTTGTTTTGATAGAGAAAGCTTGAGCCTCCCCGCTTCTTGGGTTGTTCTACGCGCCGTTGATAAGCCCGCCCACGACATGGAGATGACATGAGCAGTTGGCAGGCGAGCGCAAAGGCGCTACGCCTGCCAACGCTATGACT